>JBAQVA010000049.1:0-9050 GCA_049297835.1 Propionibacterium sp. | reverse complement strand
GATCGGCACGGGCCCACTTCCTGTCCTTCCGTCGAAGACCGTCGCCTGCACGTCGTGTCACGTCGTGCAGGCGCGTCGTGAACGCAGCGCTCAGACGCAGTCCACGCAGAACATCTCGGCCCCCCGCGTCTCCGCGAGTTGGCTGCGGGACTTCACGAGGAAGCAGCCGGCACAGGTGAACTCGTCGGCCTGACGAGGCAGCACCCGCACGGTCAACTGCTCGTGGGAGAGGTCCGCCCCGGGCAGCTCGAAGGACTCGGCAGCCTCGGCCTCGTCCTCGTCGACCTTTCCGGAGTTCTTGTCGTTGCGTCGGCTCTTGAGCTCCTCGATCGAGTCCTCACGCGTCTCGTCCTCAGACTTGCGAGGTGCATCGTAATCAGTCGCCATGGTGCCCTTTCGAATACCTGCGACCGGAGACCTCCGGCCGCGTCGTATCGGGTGGGCCGGACCTGGGTCCGACCATCCTGTTCGTTCTGCCGCCCACAGAACGCCCGAATTTTACCCATTGTTCCTGCAAGTGCAACCCCTTCTTCGTCACTTTCTGTTCCGTGTCGCACCACAGGGCCGTCCGGAGCACTCGACTGCACCCGGCACCGACGACTCCGAGCACCAGCGGTGATGGGCGTCGGGGGCAGGCCTCGCGGTAGGTTTGTCCCAGGACCCGCCGGGACGCGGCGGCGGGCAGTCAGAGCAACGACGGCGTCGGCCGGACAACCCGCCAGGCGCCATGCAGGGAGATCCAGATGGACAGCGCATTGACGCCGAGGGAGATCCAGTCTCGTATCAGAGCCGGGGAATCCATTGAGGATGTTGCGCGCGCCGCGGGAGTCCCGGTCGACAACATCGAAGGGTACGCCGCCCCCGTACTCGCCGAGCGTGAGCACATGGCCGCGGAGGCGCAGTCGGCGCAGGTCCGCCGGGCCGAGGGCCCCAGCACCCCGGTCCCGCTCGGGGAGGCCATCGCGCCACGTCTGCAGGGCAAGGGCATCGATCCCCAGTCCGTGCTGTGGGATGCCTGGCGCGACGAGGACCGCGCTGACCGCCACTGGACCGTGCGCGTCTCCTACCAGTCGGGCTCGACCGGGCACGAGGCGCTCTTCGACTTCGACCCGCGCGGCCGCTATGCGAGCCCCGTCAACGCGGACGCCCAGTGGCTCGCGGGCCAGCAGGCACCTCATCCCAGGCCCAGGCCCCGGCCGCGCACGCCGAGTGATCCCGACACCGAGCCGACCGTCGACCTCAACGACGAACTCGCGCTGGTCCGCGCCGTCCAGGACGACGAGACGCCGATCATCGCCGGCGGCTCGGCCCTCGCCGAGCTGTACGCCGCGGCGGCCGCGAACCACATCGAGCAGAGTGGCGACAACGACAACGACGGCGGCCTGAAGGAGACCAACGGCGTCTACGACATCGTGTCCAACCCGCCCTCGGACATGGACGTGCTCTACGACATGTTGTCCGGCTTCGAGGAGGACTCGGTCCACGTCTACGCAGGCCTGGACAAGCCGGTCCACCTGAGCGGCGACCCGGCGACCGACCAGCGTCAGCCCGAACCGCCCGAGGAGGACGCACCCTCCGTGGAGGACTCCTCCCAGGACGGCCCCGCCCAGGTGAACCCCGCTCCCCTCGACCCGGATTCCGACGGCCCGGATACCAGCGGCCCGGATACCGACGGCCCTGCCGCCGATGCGCCAACGGTGAAAGCCCGTCCGCGCAGCTCCCGGGCTGCCGGGAAGAAGCTCCCCGGCAGGCACGACGAGACGGAAGCGGAGCACCCCGGGAGCTCGCGGCCCGCGACGGAACCGTCCCCCGACGAGCCTCACGAGTCCGACGCCGGCACGGGTCACGGCCACCACGGCGCAGCGAGCAGTTCACAGGCGAACAGCGACGAGGCGGAACCCACATCCCGGCGGCCGCAGTCCGGCAAGGCTCCCCAGGAGGTGCAGACACCCCTGGTGGAGACCGACGGGAAGAAGTCGACGACGCCACATCCACGCAAGACATCGCGGCGGCGTCGCACGCACCGGGCGACCGTGCCCACCTGGGACGAGATCATGTTCGGCGGGCCGCGACCCGATGTGAAGGGCTCGCACCCGCACGACAAGGAATGACCGCCGGGAGGCGGTGATCAGCCGAAGGGCAGGGTCTGGGTGCCGAGCGGAGCATGGACCGGACGGCCCATCCCCAGCCGGAAGTGCTTGCGGCACAGCACCTCGTAGTGCAGGCCGGCCACGGCGGAGTCCTCCTCGGTGTCGGCGATGAGCACCTGCTCGCCCTGTGTCACCAGCCTCCCCTCGCGGATCCGGGCGTTCATCGTGCCCCGGGCACCGCACCAGCACAGCGGCTGGACCTGCATCGTCTCGACCCGGTCGGCAAGTTCGACCAGGCGGCGCGAGCCCGGGAACAGCACGCTCCGGAAGTCGGTGAGGATGCCGAAGCAGAAGACGTCGACACCCAGTTCGTCGACGATCCGGGCCAGCTGGTCGATCTGGGCACAGGCGTAGAACTGGGCCTCGTCGCAGACCAGGAAGTCGACCCGCCCGCCCGAGGTCAGCCTGGCGACCACGGTGGCCCAGAAGTCGAGCGAGTCGTCCACCTCCCGCGCCTCCCGGCTCAGCCCGACCCGGGAGGTGATCTCGGCCCGGCCGGCACGATCCTGGCTGGTGAACAGCAGGCCGTGCCGGTCGTGGGCCGACTGGGTGTGGGCGGTCTGCAGGGCCAGCGTCGACTTCCCGGAGTTCATCGGCCCGCTGAAGAAGACCAGCTGGGCGCTGGCCGGGGCGGAGACATCCACCTCAGTCGCCCCATCCCTCGTCGACGAGCAGCGGGACGAACATCTCCTGGTCGGTGAGCGAGCCGTGCTGGCCGACCAGCCCCAGCTCGCGGGGCCTGGAGCGGGTCATGACCGCCCAGTCGCCGCGCATCGCGACGAGCACCTCGCCCAGACGCTCGACGGCGGACGCCGTCACCTCCGGGCCGAACCAGCCCGCCTCGACCGCCTGCTCACGGGTGCACACCCAGGCGCGCTCCCCCAGCAGCTCGGACCACCGGCCCGCGACCGCCTCGGGCGAGCCGGTGTAGAGCTGGCGGAAACGGCCCTCCCCGGCCATCCGGTCGACGCCGGAACGGAGCCGTGGCTCGTCCTCGACGAGGATCTGCGAGCCGGTGGGCACGTCCACCATGCCGTGGTCCCCGGTGACGAGCAGGCAGACATCGGCGGGCAGGGCCTCGCGCAGCAGCTCCAGGTCGTGGTCGATCCGCACCAGCTTCTCGCGCCACTGGGGCGAGTCCACCCCGAAGCCGTGACCGGCGTGGTCGAGGTCTCCCTCGTAGAGATAGGTGAATGTCTTCCCCGGGCCGGCGACCGCCTGGCAGACCTGGTCGATGCGCTCTCGTGCCCCGGCCTCGTCCACCGCCCGGTAGCTGCCTCCGCGCAGACCCGCCCTGGTCAGGCCGCTGCCGGCGAATCGGCTCTGGGCCACCGTGGTCACCGCGACGCCGGCCCGGGCCAGACGCTCGAACCAGGTGGTCCGGGGCTGGAAGACCTCCGGCACCGGATTCGCGGGGTCCCAGTGCAGGGCATTGAGCAGGCCGCCGTGCCGGGCCGTGCGAAAGGTGTAGCCGACGATGCCGTGCTCACCGGGGGGAAGGCCGGTGCCCAGAGTGGTCAGGGAGACGGCGGTGGTCGAGGGAACCGCCGCACTGATCGGGCGGGCATCGCCCAGCAGCTGGGGAAAGTAGTCGAGCAGCGCCAGGTGACGGCGCAGCAGGTGCCAGCCCAGGCCGTCGACCAGGAAGAGCACGTACCCACGAGCGGGCGGCAGGCCCCAGTGGTCCGCACCACCGACGCCGAGCCCGGCGGCGATCGCCCCCATCACATCGGCCAGGGTGCCGCGCCCGTAGTCCGGGGGCGCCGGCAGCGAGCCGCTCATCGGTGGAGACGCCGGACCGGCACGTCGTGCTGCAGCCGGGAGGCGAAGGCCACCAGACGGGCGACGCTCGCATCGTCGTCCACGGCGGGGCTCATCCGGATGGTGATGTCCTCGTTGACCAGCTCGCCGTCGAAACCGTGCTCGGCCTCGCACTCGGGATCGGCACAGTGCGCCGGGACGATCTCGATGCGCCGGACGGCGTCCCAGCCCAGCGTCATGACGATCTCGGTGGTCGCGCAGTGTCGGCTTCCGTAGTTCTCCGGGTTGGTCACGGCCCGGCTCAGCGAGACCACCCCGACCATGTCCAGCGGCACCGACTCAGTGCTGGTGACCGCCATGTTCTGACCGCGCTCGTCCGCCTGTTCGTCCGTGTGCACGACGAGCAGCCTCATCGGCGTCAGGGCCAGCACGGTGAGATGACGAAGGATTCCCTCGGTCCCGACCACGGCCTCGTGCTGGACGACGAATTCCTCGACCTGCTCGTCGCCGAGGGCCTGCCCGACCGCATCGAGGACCAGCTGCGGGAAGAATCCGCAGTCATTGATCCAGCGGACCAGGTCATCGGGCAGCTTGCTCACGGGGGCGGTCGTCACGCGCCCATCTTGCCACCATCCCCCGGCGCCCAGCCGCCAAGTTAGGGTGGGGCCATGAAGCACCGCCCCTTCATCGGCACGCGTGTCGAGGACATCCTCACCCGTGCGATCGGGCAGGCGCTGAGGCGCCGCGGCTGGCACGAGGAGCTGGTGCCCTACACCGGATACGGCACCGAGGACCACGTGCGGGTGCTCGGTCGTCTGGTGCTCAACCCGCCGAGGTCGGGGCATCCACTGCCCGGCTATGCGGTGGCCTGGCTCAACCGCCGCGGCTGGCGGAACTTCATCGGCCTGCCGGTGCCGCACGGCCGGGCCGTCCTGCGGCTGGCCGGGGAGACGCTGCACCTGCGCACCGACCGGCAGGGATACATCGACGTGCCCGTCAGGGCCCACCGGCTCTCCCCCGGCTGGCACAAGGTGCGCCTGGAGGCACCGGGCGCCGAGGCCGTCGACGCGCCGGTCCAGGTGGTCGCCAGCGACGAGCACTTCGGCATCATCTCCGACATCGACGACACGATCATCACGACCTCGCTGCCGCGCATCGCGCTGGCCATCTGGAACAGCTTCGTGCAGGTGGAGGGGAATCGGCAGGCCGTGCCGGGGATGGCCCGGATGTACCAGCACCTGCTGGCCGAGCATCCCGGCGCGCCGGTGATCTACGTCTCCACCGGGGCGTGGAGCGCGGTGCCCTTCCTGCGCCGCTTCATGGCCCGCCACGGATATCCGCGCGGGGCGATGCTGCTCACCGATCTGGGCCCGACGAACACCGGGTGGTTCCGATCCGGGCCGGACCACAAGCGCTATTCGATGGGCGAGCTGGCCCGCGACTTCCCGAACATCAGCTGGGTGCTGGTCGGCGACAACGGTCAGCACGACCCGGTGCTCTACCGCGAGTTCGCCGACCTGCATCCGGGCCGGGTCCGGGCCATCGCCATCCGCACGCTCACCGCCGCCGAGCAGATCCTGGCCCACGGCACCGTCACCGTCCTGCTGGACAGCGCCCACCTGGAGTGGACGCCCACCCAGGCGCCGGTGGTGAGCGGGGCGGACGGCGACGTGCTGTGGCCGGCGCTGCGCACCGTGCTGGCAGATCCGCCGGCGGGCGGCAGGAGCCGCCCGGCCACGGCGTGAGCCCGTGTCGCACCGCGAACCGGCGTTGGGCCGTCTGGAATAGCATTCGTCCAGTCATCCAACCGGTCCAGGAGGTCTGCCGTGCCCAGAGCGATCGTCGTCCGCGCCACCAGTGAGCACCGGGAGCCGGGTGCACCGGTGAACACCGCCGGCGTCGAGGAGCTGACTCCCGAGGAGCTCGGCGAGGGTCCGGTGACCGTCGACGTCGGGTACTCCAGCATCAACTACAAGGACGCCCTCGTGCTCACCGGGCGTCCCGGCGTGGTGCGCTCCACCCCGCTGGTGGCCGGGATCGACCTGGTGGGCACCGTCCGCGAGTCCTCGCTGTCGCGGTGGCGGCCCGGCCAGACCGTGGTGGTCAACGGGGCGGGCATGTCGGAGACGCGCAACGGCGGCCTCGCGCAGCTGGCCAGGCCGCCGCACGAGGTCATCGTCGAGCTTCCCGACGGTCTCACCGCATCGCAGGCGGCCGCGCTCGGCACCGCCGGCTACACCGCTGCGCTCAGCGTGCTGCGCATCCAGCAGGCCCGGACGGCCTCGAGCGCCGAGCACCCGATCCTGGTCACCGGGGCCACCGGCGGGGTCGGCTCGGTGGCAACGATGCTGCTCGCCCGGCTGGGTCACCACGTCGCGGCGCTCACCGGGCGCGCGGCCGACTTCGGTGAGCGGCTCGGGCGGCTGGGTGCCGGCGAGATCGTGGATCGCGCCGAGCTGACGGCTCCGGGACGTCCGCTGCAGAAGCAGCGCTGGTCCGGCGTCGTCGACGCGGTGGGCGGCACCGTGCTGGCGAATGCGCTGTCCCAGACACAGTACGGCGGCACGGTCACCGCCTGCGGACTGGCGGCCTCGGCCGAGCTGCCCGCCACCGTCATGCCGTTCATCCTGCGCGGAGTGACCCTGGCGGGCATCGACTCGGTGCAGGCGCCGCTTGCCGCCCGCCAGGCTGCCTGGGCGCTGCTCGCCGAGGCCGTCGACCGGGACGCGCTCGATGCGATCACCCGGACCGTCCCGCTGGCCGGTGCCGTGGCGGCCGCCGGCCGGCTGCTCGCCGGGCAGGGGCGCGGCCGCACGGTCGTCGACGTGAACGACTGAGCATCCCGGACCGGGCCGCTGCCCGCAGGACGCACCAGGATCTGATGAGGACAAGGAGTTCCACCGCACATGGCACGCAGCACGAAGACCGACGACGACTTCGAGGAACGCATCATCGATGTCGACGTCAGCCAGGAGATGGAGAACTCCTACCTGGAATACGCCTACTCGGTCATCTACTCCCGCGCTCTTCCCGACGCCCGTGACGGGCTGAAACCCGTCCAGCGCCGCATCCTCTACGGCATGCACGAGCAGCGGCTGCTGCCCGACCGGGCCTTCGTCAAGTGCGCCAGGGTGGTCGGTGACGTGATGGGCAAGCTCCACCCGCACGGCGACTCGGCCATCTACGACGCCCTGGTGAGGATGGGCCAGGACTGGTCGATGCGCCTCAAGCTCGTCGACGGGCACGGGAACTTCGGCTCGCTGGACGCCGGGCCCGCGGCGATGCGCTACACCGAGTGCCGACTCAACCCGGCAGCCCTGCCGATGCTCGACGGCCTGGACGAGGACACCGTCGACTTCCGCCCCAACTACGACGGCAAGGAGCTCGAGCCCTCCGTGCTGCCGGCCGCCTTCCCGAACCTGCTGGTCAACGGCGCCACCGGCATCGCGGTCGGGATGGCGACGAACATTCCCTCGCACAACCTGGCCGAGGTGGTCCAGGCACTGGTGCACCTGCTCGCCCACCCCGACGCCGAGCTCGACGCGCTGATGGCCTTCGTGCCCGGCCCTGACCTGCCCACCGGCGGGAAGATCATCGGCCTTGAGGGGATCCGCGACGCCTACGCCACCGGCCGGGGCGTCTTCAGGATCCGCGCCACCACCCGCATCGAGCAGGTCAGCCCCCGGCGCCGCGGGATCGTCGTCACCGAGCTGCCCTTCGGAGTCGGCCCGGAGAAGGTCATCGAGCAGATCAAGCACCTGGTGCAGGCCAAGAAGATCTCCGGGATCGCCGACATCAAGGACCTCACCGACCTGGCCAACGGCCTGCGCCTGGTGATCGAGGTGAAGAACGGGATCAACCCGGAGGCGCTGCTCGACCAGCTGTTCAAGCACACCAAGCTCCAGGACTCATTCGGCATCAATGCGGTCGCCCTGGTGGACGGCCAGCCGCGCACCATGGGCCTCAAGGAGATGTTGCAGGTCTATCTCGACCACCGGCTCCAGGTGACCCTGCGCCGGGCCCAGTTCCAGCTCCGCAAGGCCCAGGAGCGGCTGCACATCGTGCTCGGCCTGCTGCTCGCCATGGTCGACATCGACGACGTCATCGCCATCATCCGCTCCAGCGACGACGTGCCCGAGGCCCGCAACCGCCTGATGGAGGCCTTCGACCTGGACGAGGTGCAGGCGAACTACATCCTCGACCTCCAGCTGCGCCGGCTCACCAAGCTCTCGCGGATCGAGCTGGAGGGTGAGCGCGACGAACTGCGCCGTCGCATCGACGAGCTCGACGCGGTCATCGAGGACCCCCAGAAGCTGCGTTCCCTCGTGCGGGGCGAGCTCAGGGCGGTGTCGAAGAATTTCGCCACCCCGCGCCGCACCGTCCTGCTGGAGGCCTCCGGCCTGCCGACGCCGGGCGCGACGCCGCTCGAGGTGCCCGACGATCCCTGCTGGGTGATGCTCAGCTCGGCCGGGCTGCTCGCCCGGATGAACCGCTCGCCGGAGCAGGCCGCGCTGCCCGCCGACGGTCCCCGGGCGCGCCACGACGTCATCGTCGCGACGGCAGCCACCAGTGCCCACGGGGACTTCGGGGTGCTCACCGACCGCGGGCGGCTGATCCGGGCGAAGGCCATCGACCTGCCGGAGGTGGTGGCCACCGCGAACGCGCCGAGCCTGCGCGGAGCCTCCCGGGCCGACGAGCTGATCGTCCTGGACAAGGGCGAACGGGCCATCGGCCTGTGCTCCCTGGAGGACGGCGGACCCGGGCTGGCGCTGGGGACCCGGGGCGGCATCGTGAAGCGGGTGAGCCCGGAGCTGCTCTCCAAGGACTCCTGGGAGGTCATCCGGCTGGCGGCGGGCGATTCGCTGGTCGGCGCCGTCCAGCTCGTCGACGAGCAGGACGAACTTGTCTTCGTCACCTCGGATGCCCAGCTGCTGCACTTCCCGGCCTCCGTGGTGCGCCCCCAGGGCCGTGGCGGCGGCGGCGTGGCGGGGTTGCGTCTGTCGGACGGCGGATCGGCGATCTGGTTCGGCGCGACACCTGCCGACGGCGCGGTCGTGGTGACCGTGGCCGGCTCCTCCGGCGCCCTGCCGGGCACCGAGACCGGCACCGTCAAACTCACCGGCCTCGACGAGTACCCGG
>JBAQVA010000048.1:0-1718 GCA_049297835.1 Propionibacterium sp. | reverse complement strand
TGCCTACAGCCTGCCCCGCCCCAGCGGGCGCCGTCATCGTCGTACTCATCCTGGGGAACTCCTCCCCGCCCTCTACGACACCGATCCGGACTGTCCGGGTGTCTTACTCAAGGTTGGCACAGAGGGTTGACGCCCGGAAAGGCAATTCACACTCATGAGCGACGACATCATTCATCTGGTCGGCGGTATCGACGTCGGCAACGGCTATGTCAAGGCCCTGGTGGCCGACACGGATCTGATGACAGAGGGCATCGACGCGATCGACGAGATCGACATGCCCTCGGCGGTGGTCTCGACCAGCCGGTCCACACCCAAGGTCCCGGTGCCCGACGAGGCGGCCCTGGCCCAGCTGGGCGACGGTCCCGAGGGTGACGACTTCTACAACAGGCTCGACGCCTCGCTCACCACTCCCCTGGTGGCCGTCGGGGACCGGCGCATCTACGGCCGGGCGGCGCTGAGCTTCCGCGGCTCCAAGTTCACCGAGTTCGAGGTGCTCAGCACCCACTCGAAGGCCGACCAGGAGCTGTCCAAGGTGCTCGTGCTGGGCGTCTTCGCGGCCAAGGCGCTGCGCGACCACGTGCGGACCCACCAGGTGCTGCCCGACCACGAGCTGCAGGTGGAGGTCCGCGCCGGGCTGGCGCTGCCCATTACCGAGTACGTGGCCCGCCGGGCCTCCTACGCCGCCGAGTTCACCTCGGGGGTCCACCTGGTGACGATCAAGAACTTCTCGACACCGGTCTCGGTGCGCCTGCGGTTCACCGACGTCCAGGTGATGGCCGAGGGCGCGTCGGCCCAGTTCGCCATCACCGATAAGGGCGAGCCGCTGGCGGCGCTGCTGCTGGCCGACCTGCGCTCGCGAGAGCCCGGTGCCCTGGAGGGCGTCACCGCCGCCGACCTGGTCGCCGTGGAGAACACCGTGGGCGTCGACGTCGGGGAGGGCACGACGAACTTCCCGTGCTTCTCGGCCGGCCGGTTCAACGCCGAGGCCTCGGCCACCCTCAACTCCGGCTACGGCACTGCGCTCGTCAACGCCATGGAGCGGATGAGCGAGTCCGACCGCACCCTGGCGTTCTCCAGTCGCAAGCAGCTGGCCGACTTCCTGGCCCATGAGCCCTCGCCGCTCCAGCGGGGCCGGTGGGACAGGGCCCAGGGCTATGTCACCGAGGAGTCGCGCTACCTGGTCTCCGACATCGTCAGCTCGTTCACCGACGTGCTGGCCCAGGCTGGGGCGACCACCGAGGCCGTCTACGTCTACGGCGGGGGTGCCGGGCCGATCAAGGAGCTGCTGCACCCGGCACTGCTGGCCGCGGCCGGCGACATCCCGGTGCTCTACCTGGACTCCCGGTACTCCCGCCACCTCAACCGGGAGGGGCTGTACCTCATGGCCTCGGCCCTGCAGCGGGCGGCCACCAAGAAGAGCTCGCCGAGGAAGAACGACCCGGTGGCGGCCTGAGCCGGCGTCAGGATCCCGGCGCACAGACACATCGGGCCCCACCAGCACATGTGCTGGTGGGGCCCGATGTCATGAGGGTCACACAGTGCTGATCGTGATGCAGGAACTGAACTCGATGATCAGTTGATCCAGACTGACGTCTTTTGTCGCCACCGACCATATGAGGTGTGCGGCATGGTCCTGACTCATGTCGAGCACTGCTCCGTTGATCTCCAAGAACAGCAGGGCCGACTCCAGAGCCAACCGCTTGTTGCCGTCCTCGAAC
>JBAQVA010000047.1:0-15939 GCA_049297835.1 Propionibacterium sp. | reverse complement strand
GTCCACAATTGAAGCCGGAGTCGGACCCCTGACATGGGCGTTCTGGCCTGTCGTTGCGGCGAAGGGTTCCGCGGGGCGGAGGATTGCTTCCTCGTCTTCGTTGATGTCGATGCCGGTGGTGAAGGTCTGGTTCGCGAGGCGTTTCCCGTGGGCGTCGGTGGTCTTGTAGAGGCGTTGGCAGTAAATCGGCAGCCGTAGGGCTTTCGTGATCTGCTTGCGAGGGCCTTGGTCGTGTTCGTAATCGATGCGGCGGTCGATGTCGGCGAGTAGTCCTGCCCTGATGCGGTCTTGGTGGCGCTTGTGCGTGGTGAGGTCGATGGCGTCGGCGAAGTGGGCGGCCAGAAGCTTGTCGGACTCGTCTTCCGGCCGTCTGCGGTTGGCCGCCAACTCGGCGAGTTGATCGGAGCGGGCGGAGAATCTCTCGTCGTTGCGGTAGCTATGGTCCTTGTGTCGCAGGCTGACGGGAAGAGTCTCTTCGAGTGGATCTGGCAGATGATCACGGGATGATCCTCTCCGCCACCCGTCAGTAGTAGGGGACCACGTCGAGCGCTCAGGTGGCGATGCCGTGGTGCCTTCGTCGCGACCCTCTGTCGGAGGATCGTGATTGCCTGGCTGCTGACTATATTTTCGTATAACATTAATGTCATGGGCGAACGCGAAACGATCAACGGCACCCCTATCACCGAGGAACAGATCGCGGCTTGGGCAGCCGAGGCCGAGGCGGGATACGACGTTGCAGCGTTGAAGAAGCGGGGTCGTGGGCGCCCTGGCCGCGGCGCTGAGCCATCGCAGGTCATCGCTCTGCGACTCACGGCGGACGAGATCAGTGCCCTTGATGCGCGGGCCGAGCGTGAAGGCAAGTCGCGCTCCGAAGTGATCCGCGAGGCACTGGCTTCGGCGTGAGAGTTCACCCCTCGGCGCTCAAACACGGAGTCGATGCCGACGACGCGATCCAGGCTGCAACATGGGCGACCTGGATCGAGGACCTCGATGACGACAGCCCGGCCCGGCAGCTTCGACTCGGGTTCGACACTCGCGGCCGACTGCTGGAGACGGTCGTACTGGTCTTCGATAGTGGAAACGAACTCGTGATACACGCCATGAAGGCTCGACCGCATGTGCTCGACCTTCTACCATAGTCGGCTCGCGGCCCCTGGTTCAGCTTGTTCACGTCTTCTCCCACACCGTCATACGGCTCACCTCGAACCGCAGGACGATCGAGATGACGCTTTCGCCGTTGTCGCGAGCCGTTTGAATGGCGTCCACCTGGTTGGTGGCCAGAGGCGTTCGATTCCCGTCTGTCACGTCGCAGGACTTCGGTGACAGTTCTGTGTCAGGACTTCGGTGACGGTTCCGGGGGTGTTGGTGGTGACACTTCTCGGGCTCGTTGGCGGCGCTGGTGGTCGGTTCTGCTTGGTGGGTGACGAAGAACGAACCTGTTGACGCTCGTGTGCGTCTGGCGATTTCGAAGTGGCCTGATGATGCTCCGCGTGAGGCGGTGAGCTCGTTCTGCGCGGAGCACGGGATCTCCCGGAAGACGTTCTGCCTGCTGCGCGCCCGAGCCCGCGACGATGGCCCAGCCGCGGTGCTCGCGCCCCGCTCGCGTCGTCCGAGGACCAGCCCCGCGAGGATCGGTGACGAGATCAAAGACCAGGCCGTCGATGTGCGGGCCGTGCTGGAGGCCTCGGGGCTGGATCACGGGCCGATCAGCGTGTTCGAGCGGATGCGGACGATGGGACTGCAGCCGCCGTCGGTGGCCGCGCTGGCGCGCCTGTTCCGGGAACGGGGGCCCTCCCGCAGGCAGCCCGCGAAGCGGCCGCGGGCCTCGTACCGGCGGTTCGTGTATCCGGCGTCGAACTGCTGCGGGCAGCTCGACGCCACCGAGTACGTCCTCGCGAGAGGAAGAAAAGCCGTGGTCTTACAGCTCGTCGACGATCACTCCCGGCTCGCGGTCGCCTCCCACGTCGCCGCCGCCGAGACCGCCGCGGGCGCGCTGGCCGTGTTCAAGAAGGGCGTTACGGCCCACGGGGTGCCGCAACGGCTGCTCTCCGACAACGGGATGGCACTGAACCCGTCACGGCGCGGCTGGGCCGGCCAGCTCGTCGCCTACGCGAAGCCGCTGGGCGTCGAGCCGATCACCGGCAAGTCCTATCACCCCCAGACGCAGGGCAAGAACGAGCGCTTCCACCAGACCCTGTTCCGCTGGCTCGACAAGCAGCCGCTCGCAGACACCATCGCAGTCCTGCAGGCACAGGTCGACGCCTTCGACCTCGTCTACAACACACAGCAGCCACACCAGAGCTTCCCGGCCAGATCACGCCGCAGGCCGCCTGGGACGCCACGCCGGTCGCGGAAGCGCCGCGCGCTCCGACGCCCGCCCCGCGCCCTCGCGGGTCGCTGCTGGCGGCCGGGCAACGGCCCGCACGAGTGCTCGCCAACGGCACGGCGAGCCTGAAGGGCATCAGCTTCCTGGTCTCCCACTCACACGCCGACCAGACCATCAACATCGTCTGGGACGCCGACACCATCACCTTCGCTGACAACGACGGCGAGATCATCACCGAGCACGCCTGGCCGGCGGCGGGAACCCGCTACGTCTCCCACCACGAATACACCGACTCGACCCGCAAGCGTCCCGGCAGGCCACGAAAGACCCCGACCCCGGAAGCGTCACCGACGTCTTGACACATCAACTGTCACCGATGTCCTGACACAAAACCGTCACCCATGTCTTGAGACATCACACGTTCGATTCCCGTCTCTTTGGTTTCGTGACCGCGTCCGCCAGCCCAGAATCGGCCACCGAAGCAGACGATCCAGCACCCGGCTTCGCCAGTTCCCGCACGGCTTCCAGCCGCTCGACGCGCTTCCACTCATGTGATTGGAATCCGCCCCGGTCCACCACGGATCCGATGTTCAAACCCGCGAACTCAGCGGCGGTTCGCATCTTCTCCGCGGGCAGCCTGACTCGTCCGTCGGCGCAGCCGTCTGGAGTGACGACTCCATCAGCGTTGTCGATGGGATCGCCGGAGTTCGCACCGACGAGGTGGGCCGTTGCCAAAGATGCCCGTGGCGAGGCACTCAGCACCGCCTGCTGCACGGCGCGACAGGCGGTGTGGTGACATGGTCCGCGCGCTCCACGTCACCTCCCTCCTCCGCCTCGGCGCACAGGTCACGCGACGACAGCGCTCCTGGGTCGTTCCTTGTCGGTGGTGTCTTCTCTGTCGGAGAGCACAGAGTGATCACCTGGACAGGTATGCGCCGGTGCCGTGAGCGTCACCGCAACACAGACGCTGCCCGCTGAAATCCTGCGTCGGACGCTGCTGATCCCGATCGCGTTCTCCGTCGCAGCCGGCACCTTCCTGCTCCAAGGCGGCACGTACCCTGGCCCGTCGAGAAGCTCCGACTCACCGCGCACCGACGCAGAACTCGTCGAGGCCGGAAGGGCGCAGCTGCTCGCGAACACCAACCAAGCGGGAGCACCAGTGCTCGAGAACGCAGCCTGAAGCGCCCAGCACTCCAGCCTGCCTGCACAACTCTACGATCCCGGTACTTTGAGGCCACCGGGCCGCTGTGGGCAGTCTGCACCTTCCGCGGGACCCGCGCGATGACGAATGGCTCGGGAGCGTGCATTCCACGACAGTGCTCGGACAGGGCAGAGCTCGGCGTGGAAACTCCGGTGTCGCACGCCCTGCCGTCATGATTGTCCGTCACGGTCTCCGGGCGCCCTCCGCAAACCCGTCGCCGCCTTCGCACCGACGGGATCTCCACAGCCGAGCCGGTAGTCACGGTCTGACGCACTCGGCCTGTCGAGATCTCGGAGGAATCAGAGGCCATTGGCGTGCGCGTCCGGATCATCCACCTCGGGGGCTGCTCGGGGATCACGGTAAGCGCCTCTCGGGGAGGCTCTGAGTAACTGATGAACGGTCGTGGTGAGCACCTGATGGAGCTGCTCGCGGGTCATGCCGTTCCTCTTGAGCTCTGTGACAAGGTCGGCGCGAAGCCCATTGAGCAGAAGGTGCGCCCTGTAGTCCGCCGAGGCTGGGCTGGCACCAGTCTCTTCGATCAGCGTCCGGAGGAGTGCGTGCACCCACTGGTAATGGGGTGCACGCAGTAGTTCGGATCCGTTGAGTTCGCGTGCCGCGACGAGCCTCGGATTGTCCAGTTTGAAGTCGAGCAGCAGGCTGAGCAACGCGACCACCCGTTCCTCGGCTTGCGCCTCGGGCCCCACAGGCGATCCCGCTCGTTCGACCTCCGCCCGCAAGGGCTCAAGTCGTGCCGCGAACACGGCGTCGAGCAACCCGTCGCGGCTGCCGAACCCGCGGAACAGCGTTCCCTTCCCGACACCGGCCGCAGCAGCGATGTCGTCCATCGACACCGCCTGTGGGGCATCCACGCTCGCCAGGAGAGTCGCTGCAGCCCGCAACACCTGCTCCCTGGGGACCGGAGGGCGCCCGCGCCGAGGATTATCGGACAGTCGGTCCGAAATAGTGTTATTGTGTTTAGGACTCACAGTCCGTTATTATAGAGGAGCTGGTATGACCGACGAATCGACACTGCCGGAGTGGTTGGCGGAGGCGGCGACCGGGGACCCGTTCGACGTTCGGTACCTGTGGATTGTCACCCGCCGCAACGGGAAGGTCACCCGGCTGCAGGACTACATGAGCACGCGACGCCCCACGACGAAGGAAGCCTGATACGTGTGTTCGTCACCGGGGGCACCGGCTTTGTGGGCTCAGCGGTCGTCCGCGAGCTCATCGACGCCGGGCATTCCGTGCTCGCCCTGGCGCGATCCGCCTTCTCCGGCGAGACCGTGAAGGCCGCCGGCGCTGAGCCTGTATCCGGGTCGCTGGAGGACGTCGAGACGTTGCGGAACGCGGCAGATGGAGTCGATGCGGTCGTTCACACGGCATTCGACAACTCCGATCTCGTCAGGTTTCCCCGCAACAGCCGGATTGAACGAGCCGCCTTGCGGGCCATCGGTGACGTGCTCGCCGGAACCGACCGGCCGATGGTCGCCGCTGGCGGCTTCGCGCCCGTGATCAAGCAGGGCCCGCTGTTCACCGAGCGTGACGCGGCATCCCCGAATGCGGGACCGGTCGGCCGCAACGTTGAGCGGACGATCATGGAGCTCGCCGAGGAGGGAGTGAACGCGTCGATCGTGCGGATGCCTGTCGTGCACGGTGACGGCGACCACTTCACCATCCCGCGGTTCATCGACGCCGCCCGAAAGCATGGACAGTCCGGATATGTCGGTGATGGCAGCAACCGTCTGCCCGCGGTGCACAACGCCGACGCCGCCCGAGTGTTTCGGCTCGCGATTGAACGGGCCGTGCCACGCTCCCGCTACCACGCCGTCGCCGAGGAAGGCGTGCCGTACAAGGACATCGCCGAGATCATCGGCCACCGACTCGGTGTGCCTGTCGTCAGCCTGTCGCCGCGCACCGCGCACAAGCACTTCGGTCTGTTCGCCGCCTACGCCGAAGGCGATGGCCCCGTCTCGAGCGCCGTCACCCGCGAGCAGCTGGGCTGGCAACCGACCGACCCCGGGCTCCTTTCCGACCTCGACCGACCCGAGTACTTCCAGCCCTGACGCAGGCCGGACAACCCCGATCCGACACAGAAGAGGATCACGGTTACGAGCACAGGCTCACCGCAGGCGACGCTGCTGTGCTGCCGCGAGCCGGAGTCGAAAGCGGGCAGCGTGAAGCATCTCGGGCCGATGGCCGACGGTGGCCTACAGCGGTGGCCATTGCGCCGACGAAGCCAAGTGATTGCCTACCGTTCCCGCCGGCACGCCGAACCGCGCGCCGATCCGAGCCAGCGACCATCCGCAATCGAGTGACACGAAGGCCTCATCGTTCTGCGCGAGCGACATGCCACGGCACCGCGTCGGGACACCGCGCCGGTGCAGATCGCGCTCACGGTACGTCGCTCCCGTGGAGGCACCTTTGACCAGGGACTTTGCCAATAGGGACGGGGTTGGCACGAGCTCTCGAAGCTTCCACAATTTCAGACGTATTGGAGCTCCCGGCATCGGTGGGTGTGGGCGTGAGCGCGGCGAATGGCTGGGCGAGTCGGATGGTGGTCTCGTCCTCGCTGATGTCGATGCCGTCGGTGAGGGTCTGGTTGTCGAGGCGTTTGCCGTGCGCCCCGGTGCAGGCACAGAGGCTGGCGCAGTCGATGAGAAACCAGAGTGCTTAGGAATGTACTTGCTTGGCCCCTTGTCCTGATGCGTTTGTCGGTGCGGCACCGGCCGAGTCAGGCGCGGCCGCGGTCTTGGTGGTGTCTGAACGTGTTGAGGTCGTTGGCCTCGGCAAAGCGCGCCGCCAGCTCGATCAATTCCTTTCGAGCGGAAGGCGAGACGTTCATCGAACGTGGCCTCGGCTTGCTCGGCCAGCGCCTGGTATTGCGCCCCGTGATCGCGATGTCCTGGGGCAGTCGGCGACGAATTGCTCTGCAACCCCAACAGGGACGCCCTGCGGCATTCGGCGGGATCGTGCACGCCCGGGCAGAGCAGGAGCAACACGATTCAGCTCGCCCACCTGCACGCCTAGTGTGGGTTTCGGAACAACGCGATCTCGAGAGCCAAGGAGAACATGATGAGCACACCCACCCTGTCAGATCGGAAGATTCTCATCGTCGTGACGAACTATGGCGTCGAACGCGACGAGATCCAGGTTCCCCTGCAACGGCTGCAACAGGCCGGAGCGTCCGTCACCGTCGCCGCGCCCTCCGCGGGCGAGGTGCAGAGTCTCGTCGGGGACAAGGACCCCGGTCCGGTCCTCACTGCCGACACCTCCCTGGCCGATGTCGTACCGGATGACTACGACGCACTCGTCGTGCCCGGAGGAACGATCAACGCGGACGCGCTCCGGATTGACCCGCACGCCCAGCACATCATCCAGGCCTTCGCCCGGGCCTCCCGACCGGTCGCCGCGATCTGCCATGCGCCCTGGCTCCTCGTCAGCTCGGGCCTCGCGTCGGGCAAGCGCCTCACGTCGTGGAAATCACTCGCCGACGACCTACGCAACAGCGGTGCCGAGTGGACCGACGAGCCACTCGTGCGCGACACCACCGGCGGCTGGACCCTCATCACCTCACGGTTCCCTGGCGACCTCGCTCAGTTCGTCGACGCCATCGAGGACGAGTTGTCCGGGGCCGGGAGGTCCGTTTCACAGCTCTCCTGAGCTCGGACAAGATCCCTGCCACGAACGTCCCGGGGGGACCCAGCGAAGAGCAGCCGGACGGGACTCCGTAGTCTGGGAAAATCAGGACTCGGACAACGTGGTCGGTCAGGACGTGGACAGGCCGGTTGCGGAATGGACCCTGAAAATCCACGATGAGATCGGGCGGTGAGAAGTGTCGGGCACAGTGACGTTCCACTCATCCGGCCGAGGAAATCTGACCGAGAGTTGAGTGTGCAATGCAGGTCGGAGAGGACAGCGGCAGCCTGGGGCAGGCTCAGGTCATGACCCAGTCGATCACGATCCGTGTCGACGGTCGGGACATCCGTACCCGAGAAGGGCACACGATCCTTGAAGCGTGTTCAGACGCAGGAATCTCAGTACCCTCCTTGTGCGCGGAAACGCGATTGCACTACGGACCGACGAACGGCATGTGCGGTCTGTGCATCGTCGAGGCCGGTGACAACGGGACTCGCCTGCGAAGGGTGAAGGCCTGCATCACCCCGGTCCGGGACGGCCTGGTCGTCGAGACCGGCGCACCACGGATCGTGGCCCAGCGCAAGGTCCGCCTGGAGGCACTGCTGGCCAACCACAACGCGGACTGCGTGGCCCCGTGCGTGGCAACATGCCCCGCGCACGTGGACGTGCAGGAGTATCTGCGCCAGGTGAGCGACGGGAACTTCGAGGCCGCCATTCGGGTGATCAAGGAGAGGAATCCCTTCCCGCTCGTGTGTGGGCGAGTGTGCCCCCATCCCTGTGAAGTTGCCTGCCGACGCAACATCGTGGACGAGCCGGTGGCCATCGACGACGTGAAGCGATTCGCCGCCGAATGGGATCTGGCCCGCGAGCACCCGTGGATGCCGAAGAAGGCGCCCGCCACGGGAAAACGAATCGCTGTCGTCGGCGCGGGTCCGTCCGGCCTGTCCGCGGCCTACTACTGCGCCGTGGCCGGACACGACGTCACCGTCTTCGAGAAGCAGCCGCACGCCGGAGGCATGATGCGCTACGGCATCCCCGAATACCGTCTTCCCAAGGCGATGCTCGACAAGGAGATCGCCACCATCGAGGCGCTCGGGGTACGGATCCTCACCGGTGAGGCACTGGGGACCAGTGTGCGGCTCGAGGGTCTGCAACAGGACTTCGACGCGGTCTATCTGGCCGTCGGCTCATGGCAGCCGTCGCCGATGCATGTCCAGGGGGATGAGCTCGACGGGGTGTGGCTCGGGATCGAGTACCTCAGGCGCGTCACGGACGGCTACTGCGTCCCGCCGGGGCGCACGGTCGTGGTGGGAGGCGGCAACACCGCTGTCGACTGCGCCCGCACCGCCCTGCGCAATGGCGCCGAACACGTCACGCTCCTGTATCGGCGGGGGCGCGAGGAGATGCCTGCCGAGGACAACGAGGTGGAGGAGGCGGCCTCCGAGGGTGTCGAGATGATGTTCCTCACCGCCCCGGACCGGATCGTCGCCCACGACAGCGGTGGCGGGCGAAGCGTCCACTGTCTCAGGATGTCGCTCGGGGAGCCGGACAGGAGTGGACGCCGCCGCCCGATCCCCATGGAGGGCAGCGATTTCGTCATCGAGGCGGACACCGTGATCGGCGCCATCGGCCAGAAGGCCAGCACCGGGTTGTCGTCCGAATTCCTGTCGGCCGATCTCGACAGGCGCGGCAACGTCGTCGTCGACAGCCGGACCATGAAGTGCTCGCCGGCAAAGATCTTCGCCGGCGGGGACTGCGTCAGCGGTCCCGCAACGGTCATCCAGGCGATCGCCGCGGGCAGACAGGCTGCGCTGTCCATGGACGAGTTCGTCACCTGCGGCACCGTGACGCCAGCACCGACCAGCTATGCCTGCAGCCGGGGAGGCCTCGACGACCTGCCGGCACGCGAATTCGACGAGCAACCCACCCTCACCCGCGCCATCATGCCGGTACTTCCGATCAGCAGGCGGATCGACAGCTTCGTCGAAGTGGCGACAGGCCTGAGCGAACAGCAGGCACGGGCCGAGGCGAGGCGCTGTCTGTCCTGCGGATGCTCGCAACGGGTCTCCTGCCCGCTGCGAGCCCAGGCCAGCGCACACGGCGTCACGTTCGAGAAACCGCTCGATCCACGTCCCTTCCAGCCGATCACACAGGACCACCCCTTCCTTGTCCGCGACAACAACAAGTGCATCGCCTGCGGCCGCTGCGTCGCGGCCTGCAGCGAGATCGAAGGTCCTGGTGTCCTGGGATTCCGGATGCAGCGCGGCCGGCTCGTCGTCGGCACCCGCACCGGTCTTCCGCTGTGTGACACCGACTGCATTTCCTGTGGCCAGTGCGTGGTGAGCTGCCCGAGCGGCGCCCTGGACTTCACGCGGCAGAGCGACGCCGTCTTCAAGGCCATCAACGATCCGACCACGGTGGTCGTCGGCTTCGTGGCGCCCGCCGTGCGCAGTGTCATCGCGGACCAGTTCGACATCCCTGTCCCCGAGGTGTCCGGCGTGCTCGCGGGTGCGATGCGCGCCCTGGGCTTCGACAAGGTCTTCGACCTCTCCTTCGCCGCCGACCTGACGATCATGGAGGAGGCGACCGAGTTCGTCGACCGGCTGTCCGCTGGCGGGCCACTTCCCCAGTTCACCTCCTGCTGCCCCGGATGGGTCAATTTCGTGGAACGCCGCTTCCCTGCGTTGATTCCCAACCTGTCCACCTGCAGGTCGCCCCAACAGATGATGGGGGCGACCGTGAAGAACCACTTCGCCCGCAGTGTCGGAGTCGCCCCGGACCGGCTGCACGTGGTGTCGATCGTGCCGTGCCTCGCCAAGAAGAATGAGGCGACTCGCCCCGAGTTCGCCCGTGACGGGATTCCCGACGTCGACGCTGTGCTGACCACCACCGAATTCCTCGAGATGATGCAGGCCGCGGGCCTGGACCCCGACGACATCGCCCCCGAGCCATTCGACCCGCCCTATGCCCGTGCCAGCGGTGCAGGGGTGCTCTTCGGCACCTCAGGAGGGGTCGCCGAGGCAGCGATGCGCATGGCTGTGGAGACCCTGGGCGGGGAACCCGTACCAGGATCGCTCGGTCTCACCGAGCTACCCGGCTCCGCCGGCATCAGGCATGCGCAGGTGACCGTCGGCGAGACCACCGTGCGCGTCGCGATGGTCTCGGGACTCAAGAACGCCGAACCACTCATCACAAGGGTGCTTGCCGGCGAGGACATCGGATTCGACCTCATCGAGATCATGGCCTGTCCTGGCGGCTGCATCGGCGGGGCAGGCAACGGCAGCGTCACGCACAGCAGGCAGATGCGCGCCCGTCGCGACGTGCTCGTGGGAATCGACCGCACGAGGATCTTGCGCACCTCCCAGCGCAATCCCGACATACTCCGCCTGTACGAGGAGTTCTACGGCGAACCCAATTCAGCGCTCGCCCATCGTCTTCTGCACACCAGCTATGCGCCCGTCAGGTCGGCGCATGCACCCACCTGTCCACACGAAGGAATCCGAGAATCATGACCGGCCACGTCACCCCACCCGCAGTCGGAGCCAGACCGCAGATCCGCAGCCTGCGCACAGAAGCGATCGCGATCGTCCTACTCGTCTGCGCCGTGGTGACCGGATGCTCGAGCACGACGCCGCCAGGATCGTCGGGGGCCGCCAACTCCGCAACGGCCTCGGCAGGACGCGTGAACGTGCGCATCGCCTCCCTCCAGGGCCCGACGACCATGGGCCTGGTCAAGCTGATGAACGACAGCAAGCAGGGAAGGGCCACACAGAACTACCAGGTGTCGATGTACGGATCGCCGGACCAAGTGGTGCCGAAGATCACCAGCGGTGATGCCGACATCGCCCTCATTCCCTCGAACCTCGCGGCAGTCCTGTACAACAAGACCCACGCGGCGACGGGCGCGAAGATCCAGGTCGCGGCGATCAACACACTCGGTGTGCTCGAGGTGGTGGAGGCCGGGGACACGGTGCATTCCTTTGCCGACCTCAAGGGCAAGACGATCTACAGCACCGGGAAGGGCACGACACCCGAGTACGTGACGGAGTACCTGCTCACCAGGAACGGGTTGAACCCGACGACTGATGTGACGGTCAACTATCTCAGCGAAGCCACCGAGGTCGCTGCGGTCCTCGCGAAGACTCCCGGCGCGATCGGCATCGTGCCCCAGCCATTCGTCACCCAACTCGAGAACCAGGACCATTCGGTTCGCAGCGCGCTCAGCCTCACCGACGAATGGGCCAGGGTGAGCCCGGATTCCGAACTGATCACGGGAGTGACCGTCGTCAGTACCGCCTTCGCGAGCAACCATCCGCAGGCTCTGGCCGACTTCCTTGCCGATGACCGGTCATCGATCGCGTTCACCAATGAGCACCCGGAGGACGCCGGGAAACTCATCGCGGCACAGGGGATCGTCTCGTCTGCTGCCGTGGGTCAGAAGGCCATTCCTGCCTGCAACATCCACTACATCGACGGATCGCAGATGCGCTCGGAGCTTGACGGCTACCTGTCGGTGCTGCTGAAGGCCGATCCCAACTCGGTCGGGGGGAGCCTGCCCGGTGGGGACTTCTACCTCGGTGCAGCGAGCTGAGACCGGCCGGAGTCGACGACGCACTGTCCATCTCGCAGCCGCCACCGTGTTCTGGTTGGCCGTCTGGCAGCTGACCGCCACCGTCCTCGACCAACCGATCCTGCTCGTCTCCCCGGTGGAGGTGCTGACCAGGCTCGCCCATCTGGTGGTCACGACGGGATTCTGGACCAGCGTGGGGCACACCTTCGCCCGAATCTCTCTCGGCTTCCTCGCCGGAGCGGTCGCAGGAGTGCTGGGCGCCGGCGCGGCAGCGACGAGCCGCATCGTCGAGGCGTTGCTCGCCCCGCTGATGAGCGCGATACGCAGCACCCCAGTGGTCAGCTTCGTCATTCTCGTGCTGATCTGGTTCAGCTCAAGCAGACTGACGAGCATCGTCAGCCTCCTCATGGTCCTGCCCATCATCTACTCCACCGTGCTCGAGGGCATCCGACACCGGGACGCCACACTGCAGGAGATGACCAGAGTCTTCGCCGTACCCTGGCCGCGCCGATTCGTGGCACTCGACGTTCCCGAGGTGCTTCCCTATCTCGTCGCCGGCTGTCAGAGCAGCATCGGCCTCGCGTGGAAGAGCGGTGTCGCAGCTGAGGTGATCGGGCTTCCGGGCGGCACCATCGGCGAGCGGCTCTACCAGGCGAAGATCTTCCTGTCCACGGCCGATCTGTTCGCCTGGACGCTTGTCGTCGTGCTCCTCGCCTTCGCCGTGGAGAAGTTCGTCGTGACGCTGCTCCGCTGCGCCGAACACCGGGGGCTCACGTGATCGCCCTGCGCAGGGTGACCAAGGCCTTCGCGGGCCGAGTGGTCCTCGAGGACCTCACCCTTGAGCTGCCGGACGGCACCGTGACGGCACTCATCGGGCCCACCGGTTCGGGCAAGACCACGGCGGGGCGACTGTTCCTCGGACTGAGCGCTCCCGATTCCGGAACGGTTGTGGGGACAGTGGGGATTCGCCGGGCCGCCGTCTTCCAGGATGAGCGTCTCTGCCCACAGCTCACCGCCGTCGAGAACGTCGGCCTCGTCCTTCCCGGTCGCTCCCCCACATCCGTGGTGACTGACTCGCTGCTCTCCGTCGGTCTGGACAGACTTTCCCTGGCCAGACCGGCGCGCGTTCTCTCGGGTGGCCAACGGCGCCTCGTGGCTCTCGTCCGGGGCCTCCTCGCACCGGCGGAACTGGTGGTGCTGGACGAGCCCTTCACCAATCTCGACAGCACGGTGAAGTCCCTCGCCCTCGCCTGGACCAGACGACAACTCGCGGGTCGCACCGCCCTGCTCATCACCCACGAGCCGGACGAAGCACGCCGCCTCGACGCGTGCGTGGTCCCGCTCACCAGCCCGAATCCCCGTCCGCCGACTCCCGAACATTGACGTGATCCACGCGCGGAACCAGATGATGCCTGGATGGGCATCATGAATCCGGTGTCATCGCCGCCAGATCGATGCCCATCGGCATCGGGTGCTGCTGGTCCGGATCAGCCTCCCGGCTGCTCCCGGATGCCCGACCCGCGGGGCTGCCAGGTGCAGATGTCCACCTCATTGCCCTCGGCGTCCGCGAGCGTCCACCATTGCGGGGCGAAGGCATCAGTGACCAGGTGCCCACCAGATGCCAGCGCACCGGCCAACCGGGCCTGCGCCTGGTCGTGCGGGACGTACACGTCCAGATGGATCCGGTTGCGCTGCGGCCGCGGCGAGTCCATCGTCTGGAACCAGATGCCGGGCAGCCGCCCCTCGGGATCGACGAGTTCGGCATCTCCCTGGGGTTCGTAGCCCAGCACAGCACGCCAGAAGGGACGCACCGCGTCGATGTCCAGCACGTCGATAGCGATGTCCACGGTCTCGACAGCAGCGGGATCGGCGCTGATCTGCAGCCTTCCGGCTGCCTGGGAGATCTGCCGGGCGAGCTCGACATCGAGCTCACTGAGCCCACCCACATCGTGGGTGACAAGGGTGATCGTCACCTCGCCGTAGCGCAGGTCGACATCGGGATGGTGATTGGCGGCATCGGCGAGATCGCCGATCACCCGGACGAATTCGACGCCGCGGGCGAAGTCCCCGGTGCGGAACCGGGCACTGACACTGCCTTGGAGCACGCGCCAGTCCTCGACCCCGGACGAGCTGTGGAACTGGGCCGCGCTGATCGCTGTTGCCATGATGCCCTCCTGCTCAACTGGGAAACCTACTTCGGATTCCGGGGAACCGGCAGGCTCGCGGTGCCGATCAGACCTGGGCCTGGGGCATCTCGAGCAGCGCCGAGTCCCTCGCGAGATCCTCGAGCCGCTCGGACAGGTCCTGGATCGAAGTCGCCTCGGTCCGGAACGGCGCGAAGACTGTCTCTGTCGCCTCGGGGCCGATGTGCACGAGCACCATTCCGGTCCTGTCCACGTCGGCGCAGAAGACCTGGTCGCCGAAACGCACGCACCCGTTGCGCAGCGGACGCCGGGCGAGCTCCTTGCCGGGCAGCCGACCGCAGGAGACCGCGTCGCACAGCCGGCACAGGGCATCCTGGCCGCAGGCCAGCACCGCATGGCTGGCATCCAGCTCGTCGTTGATCGCGGGGAACGGGACGACGGCCGAACCCCCCACCAGGCAGCCCTTCAGGTCCGACAAGAGCATCGGGGTGATGCCGGAGCTCTCGTGCACCAGGATCCGGCGCGCCTTCACGATGCCCAGCCGCCCGTTCTCGCTGGCCGCGATCGCCGCCACATGCGGGGGCAGCTCGTCATTGACCAGCATCGTGGTGACCTCACCCGAGGACACCCACTCGAAGGTGCCCAACGCATGGATGCCTGCGGAATTGATCCGGACTGACGGGTCAGGAGCGTCCTTGAGGATGCTCATCCGCACGTCGACCGGCAGACCGTCGGGGAAGGTCCCCGCCGGGTGGCGAGCCGGCGGGCACGCCGCCACGACCAGCTCTCCCCTGCTCGAGACCCCGTGCACCAGCGAGGACATCGTGGTGGACGGCGCCCACTCATAGACAACGAGCGTCGCACTGCCGGCCCCGGACAGGAGGCGACAGGCAATGGACCGCGTCCGTGCGGCCAGGGCGTCGCCATCACACTGGGGGAATGCGGGAGAAGATGGCTCCATGGCCTACCCTTCGTCAGATCAACTTAGGCAAGCCTAAGCTATCCTTCCCCGGATCCCAATCGTCATCTCCACGAGCTGAGATCGACGAGCCTGCCACCCAGGTCAGCGGGTGAGCGGGGCGAGAACCGATTCTCCACCGGGACGAGCCGGCAGCCGAGGATCTCGTGGGCCCGGACAGTGACCCTCCGGGCGCGGCCGTCTAGGCTCTCCGTAACTCTGAGCACAGGACCGCGACGAAGGGTGGCACCATGAGCGAGCAGTCCGCGCCCTACGGGAGTCCGCCGTCATCCTCCCTCGGCCCCGTGCGGCGACTACGCATCCCCCATCTGCAGAAGCTGAAGGAACAGGGACGCAAGTGGGCCATGCTCACCAGCTACGACATGTACACCGCAGAGGTCTTCGAGCAGGCCGGCATCCCGGTCCTGCTGGTGGGTGATTCGGCGTCCAACAACGTCTACGCCAACCAGACCTCCCTCCCGGTGACCGTGGACGAGCTGCTGCCGCTCGTGCGCGCCGTGAGCCGCTCGACGACCCGGGCGCTCGTCGTGGCGGACCTTCCCTTCGGCTCCTACCAGGCCTCGCCCGAGCAGTGCTTCGGCACCGCGGTGCGCTTCATGAAGGAGGCCGGAGCCCACGCCGTGAAGCTGGAGGGTGGACTCGAAGTCGTACCCCAGGTCCGCAAGCTCACCGAGAACGGGATCCCGGTGATGGCCCACATCGGCTTCACCCCGCAGTCGGAGCACCAGCTCGGGGGCTATCGCGTGCAGGGGCGCGGCGACAGCGCGGCCAGGCTGCTCGATGCCGCCACGGCGCTGGAGGAAGCCGGCGCCTTCGCCATCGTGCTGGAGATGGTCGCGGCCGATGCTGCCGGGACGATCACCCGTTCACTGCGCATCCCGACGGTCGGCATCGGTGCCGGTCCGCACTGCGATGCGCAGGTTCTGGTCTGGCAGGACATGGCGGGACTGCGCTCCGGCGGCCTGCCGCGCTTCGTCAAGCGCTACGCCGATGTGCGCCAGGTGCTCACCGACGCCGCCCGGGCCTTTGCCGAGGACGTGGCCTCGCAGGGTTTCCCCGGGCCCGAACACTCCTTCTGAA
>JBAQVA010000046.1:0-27313 GCA_049297835.1 Propionibacterium sp. | reverse complement strand
GCTGGCAGCGACAGCGCAGGCATGGCTGGCATCCCACCCTGACTGGGCGGCATCCACGCGAGCACGCAACGAGGGGATCGTCGACAAGCACATCCTGCCGCGCTGGGGTGGCGTGCAGCTGGCAGACATCACCGTCGAGGAGATCCAGCAGTGGATGGGCGGACTCAAGCTCTCCGCAGGATCGATCCGGAAGATAGTCGGCGTCCTCGCATCCATCTGTGACCAGGCGGTGCTGACAAAGCGGCTGGCAACGAACCCGGCCCGTCTGGTGGCACGTCCACGGCAGCAGGTGAAGAAGCGCCGATACCTGGACGCCCTGCAGGTCGAGCGTCTCTCAGATGCTGCAGGCCGCATGGGCGATGTCGTCCTCGTGCTCGCTTACACGGGGCTTCGCTGGGGAGAGATGGCAGCCCTCACTGACGGCGCTGTGGACACCAGACGGCGCAGACTGCGCATCGAGCGGTCTGTGACCGAGGTACGTGGGCATCTCGTCTGGTCCGAACCAAAGGATCACCAAAGGAGAAGCGTCCCCTACCCGGCCTTCCTCGACGGCATGATCGGCAGCAGGATCGAGGCGGCGGAGGTGGGAGAACCACTGTTCCCGTCACCATCCGGCGGCGCCCTGCGCATCGGCAACGCCAGAAGGGACTGGTTCGACAGGGCAGCATCTGCAGCAGGCGTCCAGGGCCTCACGCCTCACGAGCTGCGGCACACGGCGGCGTCGCTGGCAGTACATGCCGGTGCGTCTGTGCTCGCGCTGCAGCGGATGCTGGGCCACGACAAGCCGTCCACGACTCTTGACGTGTACTCGGATCTCTTCGATGAGGATCTCGATCGTGTCGCAGACCAGCTGTCGACGGCCAGGGACGCGGCTCTTGCGGACTATCTGCGGACTGAACACCAATCCGAACCACTGTGATATCCCGCGAAACACTACTTGACTAGGTGTTTCATCGGAGCCGTCTTCGGGAATCGAACCCGAGACCTACGCTTTACGAGAGCGTCGCTCTACCGACTGAGCTAAGACGGCATGCCGTTTGGGCAGCGCGTTCACTATACCGGTCAGCCCACCGGGCGACGAATCGCCCGGGCATGACCTGCCGGTCAGCCCTCAGACCTGGCCGTCCAGCTTCTTCTGGGCCCGCGAGCGGCGAATGCCGGCATCGAGGGACCAGCCGCCGGCACCGACGAAGAGCAGTGCCCAGCCGATGGCGGCGAGCACCAGGTCGATGTCACCGGAGAAGCCCGGCTGCCCCTGGTGGAAGGGATTGAAGGCGCCCCACTTGACGAAGACCAAGGACAGCACGCCGAGCGCGGCGAGGATGAATCCGGCCACCCGGGTTCCGAGACCGAACAGGATCATGGCCGCCACGAGCAGCAGCAGGCCGGCCAGACCCCAGGCGACGAGGTTCGCCCGGGGGACGCCGATCTTGGCGATCGCGTCGATGACCGGCTGGCGCTGGGTGAGCGCCTGGAAGCCGAAGACTCCGACCAGAGCCGTGGTGACCACACGCAGGACGAACAGGCCGACAGATCCGGCGAACCTGTCGGTCGTGGGGCGCGGCACCGTCGCGGCGACCACCGTCTCGGGCTGCTCGTCGGCGCGCACCGTGCCCAGCCGGCGGTCGCGCTCGGCCTTCTCCTGGGCCCGCTGCTCGGCCTCCTGCTGTTCTGCCTGCGCTGCTTGTTCCGCCTTTGCCGTCCGGTCTTCCTGCGCCGCTTGTGCTGCTTGCTCTGCTTGTGCCGCCTGGTTGTCGCGGGACTGGGCCTCCTGCTGGGCGGGCTCGGCCGCCGCGGAGGCCTGGGCTGCCCGTCGTGCCGCACCGTTGCTGGCGGTGACAGCGGTCTGCCGGGTGGCCTCCTGGGCCGCATCCCCGTCCTTCTTCCAGGCCACGGTGGCCGCCTCGCCGGCCGAGACGGCAGCTCGCTCCGGCGAAGGAACCGACTGGGGCGTCGGGATCGGGCGCGGGGCCGCAGCGGGGGCGGAAGCGGTCTGGCTCTGCGCGGCCGGTGGCTCGGTGTCAGTTGTCGCGGTGTCCTCGGCCGCCGAGGGCTCAGGTGCGGATGCCGAGGGTTCGGCGGGGGCGGTCGATGTCTCCACGGCTGCCTGCTGTGGGGCTTGCGGCTCGCTCGGGACGGACGGCACCGATTTCGGTCCGTCGGCAGGAGCCGTCACCGCCGACGTGTCGGCGGGGGTCTTCGCCGCCAGGGCTTCGGCGGGGACTGCCTGCACGGACGGTGTCTCGGCCACCGCGGGCGCGGCCACTGCCGACTCGGTGCCGTGCTCCTGGTCTGGGGCCTGGTTCGCCGCGGGAGCCACCGTCCCGGACTGCTCCTCGGCATCGGCGGGGGTGCTCACGGAGTCGTACAGACTCTCAGTCTTGTCGGTCGTACTCACAGGCGTGTCCTCTCGATGTGCGGTGACCATTCAGCTGGCCATGGTTGCCACACCTCCCATCTTTCCCGTTCAGGCGTGCCGGGACGGGACTGACACACCGATCGGGACGATCCTGTGCGCCCGGAGCGGCCTTCGTCAGCGGCGCAGGCCGGCCAGCTGGATCAGCAGGGACTCGACGGCCAGCAGCGGAGGGACATTGGACGCGAGGGCACGACGGCATTCGAGGATGGCATCGAGGCAGTGCACGGTCTGCTCCGGGGTGGACCCGCGGGCGGCCCGGCCGATCTCGTCGCGCATGTCGGAGTTGATGAGCCCCACGACCCGGCTGCGTGTTCCCTCCAGCCCCTCCTCGCGCCAGCCGCTGGCGGAGTGCAGGTCGCCCGGGTCCACCGCACCGCACTGCACGGCCAGCACATCGCGGTACCAGGTGGTCAGCTCGGTGAGGCTGCTGTCGACCGCATCGCGGCGGAGCCTCTTCGTGCGGGCCGTCTGCTGGTCCTCCATCTCCTTCAGGGCGGCCCCCACATTGCGCGGCCGGGCGCCCTTGGTGCGGAAGCCCAGCGCGTCCTCGAGGGCGGTGCGCTCCTTGGTGTCGAGTTCACCGCTGATCCGCGAGGCCTGCTGTTCGGCCTGGTCGACCAGCTGGGCGGCGATCTCCAGGCAGGCCCCCAGGCTCGACAGTCGTCCGGGCACCTGGAGCACCTGGTGCCTGTCGTTGCGCGCCGCCTCGTTGCGGGCGAGCGCCCGGGCGCGCCCGATGTGGCCCTGGGCGGCCTTCGCCGCGTACTCCGCCATCGGCGGATCCACCTTGTCGCGTTCCACCAGCAGACGCACGACGTCGTCGTCGCGGGGAGTGCGAAGACCCAGCTGACGGCAGCGTGAGCGAATCGTCACGATGACATCGTCCGGAGTCGGTGCGCACAGGATCCACACCGTGCGCGGCGGCGGCTCCTCGATGCTCTTCAGCAGGGCATCGGCACCGCGATCGGTGATCCGGTCGGCGTCCTCCACGACGATCACCTGCCAGCGCCCCAGGGTGGGGCTCATCGCGGCCTTGCGGACCAGGTCGCGGACCTCCTCGACCCCGATGGACAGCAGCTCGGTGCGCACCAGGGTCACGTCCGGGTGGGCGCCCGACAGACTCGTGCGGCAGTCGGTGCAGGAACCGCAGCCGCCCTTCGCGCACTGCAACGCCGCGGCGAAGGCCTTCGCCGCATTGCTCCGGCCCGACCCGGGTGGACCCGTGACCAGCCAGGCGTGGGTCATCGAATGCGGATCGCCGGCAACGGCGCGGCGCAGCACGGCCACCGCCTCCTGCTGGCCCACCAGGTCGTGCCAGACACCGGTCAGCGGCCCGGATCCTCCGTCATGCCCCGGCCCGGCGGCCCCGATCACCTGCGCAGTCATCACCAACCCCGTTCCCACTGGGTGTCCGAGTCATCCACTGCCCGGCCCGGGCGCCGTCGCCGGACACTGCGGGAGCAGCCGCCTGCCGGACCACTCACCCAATCCTGCCAGGCCGCTGTGACAGATCCGGCTGACCACCGCTCGTGCCCGCCGCACCGGCTGCCGCGCCCCCGCCGCTCGTCGCGGCGCCCAGACCGGGCACTCCCAGCCCTGCCAGGTGCGCCCGGATCGCGGCCGCGGTGTCCGTCATGGAGCCCAGCGCCGGAAGCACCAGATAGGACTGCGGGTCCTCCGCGGCGAGATCCAGGAATCCCTGCCGTGCCCGCTCGTGGAAGTCGACGCCGGCTTGTTCGAGTCGATCCTTCTTCTCCTTGGCCGCGACGGCGCGCCGCGGGTCGATGTCGAGGAGCACCGTCAGGTCCGGGCGCAGTCCCCCGGTGGCCCACTCCCCCAGCCGACGGACCTCGTCCACGTCGAGCACCCGCCCGGCGCCCTGGTAGGCGATCATCGAGTCCAGGTAGCGGTCGCAGATCACCACGGATCCGGCCTCGAGCGCCGGGATCACCACCTGGTTCACGTGCTGCGCCTTGTCGGCCGCGTACATCAGGGCCTCGGCACGGGGTGCGACAGCGCCGGTCTCGGGGTCAAGGAGCAGCGCGCGGATGCTCTGTCCCAGCGAGCTGCCGCCGGGCTCGCGGGTCACCAGGTGATCGACGCCCGCGTCGGCGAGGGCGTCGGCGAGCAGTTCCACCTGCGTCGACTTGCCCACGCCGTCGCCGCCCTCGAAGACGATGAACCACCCCGGCCGGCTGCGCGGCGAGCTCATCGGCGCCCCGAACCGTGCGCCGACAGCGCCTTGGCGAGCTGGCCGCTGCGATGGGGCCACTGCTCACGGAAGTGCTCCCTGGCGTCCCGGGATGCCGCGAATCCGCGGTCGACCGCCTGTCCCAGCGCGAAGGCCTCCTGGGGACTCAGCCGGGCCAGCCGGTCCGGTGTGGGAGTCCGGGTCTCCGGCTGGGCGGCGGCGAGCAAGGCCACCAGCTTGCCGAGCACCCGCAGCGTCCGCGCTCCCCTGCTGAGCAGCGGGCGGGCCACCTCGCTGCGCAGGAGAGCGAACCGGGCGGCGTCCAGCGCAGCTGCCCAGGCATTCGCGTCGCCCTGCTCCGACAGCGCCCGGTCGACCGCCGCATCGAACTGCGAGACGCTGTCCTCCACACGGCCGTGGAAGAGTTCGGCCGCCGGCAGGTCACCCTCCACCACGAGGGGCGGCTGCAGTCCGGCCGCGTCGAGGTGGTCGAGCAGGTCCTGGAAGTCCCCTCGGAAGTGCACCTCGGCGGCGCTGACGTCGGCCAGCCGCCCGATCAGCGCGAGCTGGTCGTCGCACCAGCCGGGATCCAGCACTCCGCTCAGGGCGAGGATCTCCGCCCTGGTCCGGGCGAGCACCTCCACCAGGGGCGTCGCGTCGGACACGGTGGCGCCGCGCACGGTGAGCGCGGCGAGCACCAGGTCGTGCACGCGGCCCGTCAGCGTGCCGGAGACGAACTGGGCCGATGTGGTGTGCGGCCCCGGCCCGGATGCCGCCGCCGGCAGCGGCGCAGCCAGTTCCAGCCGGGCGAACAGGTCGACGAGTGCCTCGACCCGCTCTGCGCCGACAGCCTCGATCTGGCGGACCACGTGACTCCTCTCGGTGGCGCCCAGCCCGCTCACGTCGATCGTCAGCTCCCTGGCCCGCCCGGCGTTCTCCCCCTTGCGGCGCACCGTGAGGCGGTCGTCGTTGAGCACCGCGACGGTGCGTCCGTCACCGTCGAGCAGCCCGTAACGGCCCCGTACCCGGGTGACGCGGGCCACCGGCGAGAGCGTCGCGCCGCCGGTGAAGGGGCGGACCATGTCGGCGACCTCATCGGGCATTTCGGCGTCCGAGCTCATCGAGGTCCTGCGATCGCCCGGGAGCCACGGCTGCCAACCGCTCGCCCAGACGAACCAGTCGGAGACTCCGTCCTGCACCCTGCAGGTGAGCCGGACTCCCGAGCGCAGCAGCCGCTCGTCGGCGGTGTCGAGCAGATCGATGCTCACCGTGCGCGAGACGCCCTCGTCGAGGAGGACGACGTGGTCGATCGGGAAGCCCTCCCCCGACAGCGCCGGCCTCTCGACATGCCAGGGCATCCGGTAGTACCAATTGGTCGGCGGCTTTGCCATGTCTGCTCCTCAGGAGTGGGCGGCGCTCGTTGGTCAACCCTGCCGGACAGCCTCGCCCGCCGCATCCGCGGCACCGGCTGTCGGCGTGTCCGGAGTGGCGGTCTTCGTGGCCGCAGCGGGCTTGGCGGCGGAGGTGGTCTTCTTGGCGGCGGTGCTCTTGCGGGCCGCCGGCGCCTTCTTGGCCGTGGCGGTCTTCTTCGTGGTGGTCTTCTTCTTGGCCGCGCCGGAGCTGCGGCGGGTGCTGCGTCTGGCCGGGGCCGGGCCCTTGGCGCGCTTCTCGGCGAGCAACTCGGAGGCCCGCTCCAGGGTGATCTCCGCCACGGAGTCGGTCTTGCGCAAGGTGGCGTTCGTCTCACCGTCGGTGACATAGGGGCCGAAACGCCCGTCCTTGACGGTGACGGGCTTGCCGTTGGCCGGGTCCTCGCCGAGCTCGCGCAGCGGCGCGGCAGCAGCACGACCGCGCTTCTTGGGCTGGGCGAACAACTCCTCGGCCTGGGCCAGGGTCACCGTGAAGATCGCGTCCTCGCCGCCGAGCGAACGGGTGTCGGTCCCCTTCTTGAGATAGGGGCCGTAGCGTCCGTTCTGCGCGGTGATCAGCTCGTCGCCCTCACCACCGACGACGCGCGGCAGCGAGAGCAGCTTGAGCGCATCGTCCAGGCCGACCGTGGCAGGATCCATCGACCGGAACAGGCTCGCGGTGCGCGGCTTGACCTTGCGCTTGGCAGGCTTCTCGTCGTCCTCGGGCAGCACCTCGGTGACATACGGCCCGTAGCGCCCGGCGCGCACCACGATGGCCAGGTGGGTGTCGGGGTCGAGGCCCAGTTCCCGCTCGTCGGCGCCGGAATGGGCCAGCAGCTCACGGGCGGCGTCCACACTCAACTCGTCGGGCGGAAGGTCCTCGGGGACATTGGCCCGGTGCTCCTCACCGTCCTCCACATAGGTGCCGTAGCGGCCCACGCGCACATTGACGTCGGAGTCGAGATCGCCCAGGTGGAAGGTGGACAGCGCCTTCGCGTCGATGTCGCCGAGGGCATTGACCAGTTCGTGGAGCCCCTCGTGACCGTCCTCGGCAGGCGTGCCGAAATAGAAGGACTGCAGGACGTCGAGCCGGTCGGCGCCACCGCTGGCGATCTGGTCCAGGCGCTCCTCCAGCTCGGCGGTGAAGTCGTAGTTCACCAGCGAGGTGAAGTGCGTCTCCAGGAGCCGGGTGACCGCGAAGGCCAGCCAGGTCGGCACCAGCGCGGTGCCCTTCTTGAAGACGTAGTCGCGGCTGGTGATGGTGCGGATGATCGAGGCATAGGTGGAGGGACGCCCGATGTCCAGCTCCTCGAGCTTGGCCACCAGGCTCGGCTCGGTGAAGCGCGCCGGGGGCTTGGTCCGGTGACCGTCCGGGTTGATCGCGACGGCTTCGAGCGCCTGCTCGCGCGCGAGTGTGGGCAGCCGGGTCGAGCTCTCGCCCGGCTCGTCGCTGGACTCGACATAGGCCCTCAGGAAGCCGGGGAAGGTGATCGTGCGTCCGGATGCGGTGAACTGCGCGGTGCGCACCGGATCGGCGGTCAGCCCGTCCAGCGGCACCCGGCGCGCGGGGCTCGCCTCGATGTGCACACTCATCTGCTCACCGTGGGCGTCGGCCATCTGGGATGCCACGGTGCGCTGCCAGACCAGCTCGTAGAGCCGGAACTTCTCGTTGGCCAGCCCGGTCTGGGCTGGTGTGCGGAAGTGCTCGCCCGCCGGGCGGATGGCCTCGTGGGCCTCCTGGGCGTTCTTGACCTTGCTCGTGTAGATGCGCGGCTTGGTCGGCAGGTAGTCCGCCCCGTAGAGCTGCTTGACGGCGTCGCGGGCAGCCGAGACGGCCTGCTCGGACAGCGTCACCGAGTCGGTTCGCATGTAGGTGATGAAGCCGTCCTCGTAGAGCTCCTGGGCGACCCGCATGGTGCGATCGGTGGTGAAACCGAGCTTGCGACCGGCCTCCTGCTGCAGGGTCGTGGTCCGGAAGGGCGCGGCCGGGCGGCGGCTGTAGGGCTTGGCCTCCACGGAGGAGACCACGAAGGCCGCGGTCTCGAAGGCGGTGGCCAGGGCCTTCGCGGAGCGCTCGTCCAGGACGACGACATCGGTCTTGGTGGCGCCGGTCGCATCGAAGCTGGATCCCTGGGCGATGCGCTGCCCGTCCAGGCTCACCAGGCGGGCCGGGAACTGCCGGGGATCGGCCTCCTTGCCGGCGTCCAGGACTGCCTCGATGTCCCAGTAGTCGGCGGCGCGGAAGGCTATCCGCTCGCGTTCGCGATCGACCACTAGCCGGGTCGCGACGGACTGGACACGCCCGGCCGACAGGCGGGGCATGACCTTCTTCCACAGCACCGGGCTCACCTCGTAGCCGTAGAGGCGATCGAGGATCCGGCGGGTCTCCTGGGCCTTGACCAGGTCCTCGTCGAGTGTCCGCGGGTGCTCGACCGCCTCGCGGATGGCCTGCGGGGTGATCTCGTGGAAGACCATGCGCTTGACGGGCACCTTCGGCTTCAGCTCCTGGAGCAGGTGCCAGGCGATCGCCTCGCCCTCGCGGTCACCGTCGGTGGCGAGGAAGAGCTCGTCGGCATTCTTCAGGTCCGCCTTGAGCTGTTTGATGGTGGCCTTCTTGTCGGCGCTGACCACGTAGATCGGGGTGAACCCGTCGTCGACGTTGACGCCGGTGCGCGCCCACCCCTGTCCCTTGTACTTGGCGGGAATCTCCGAGGCGCTGGTCGGCAGGTCGCGCACGTGCCCCCGGCTCGACTCCACGGTGTAACCGGCACCGAGGTAGCCGGCGATCTTCGTCGCCTTCGTCGGTGACTCGACGATGACGAGTCGGCGCGGGGTGTCTGCCACGGTTGTCCTTCGATGGTTTCGAGAGTGCTGCGAGGCCTGAGTGGTGCAGTCGCCCAAGATGCTAGCGCCCCTGCCGTAAGTGACCCGGCCAGTGCGCCGTTGACTGATCAGCGCCCCACGCTAGCGCATCCGCCCAGCTGCACCGTCCGCTCTCACCCTCCTGTGGACGCCGAGGGGGTCGTCCCCGTCTGCAGCAGGAAGCCCTCGGTGAGCGCCTGCCGCAGCCCCGGGAGCAGGCGCTCGCGCAGCGCGACCGCGTCCTCGTCGAGCAGATTCGCCACCACGTCGAGGATCACGGCGAGGCTCAACTGGCCGTCACAGGCACCCAGCACACCGCCCAGGGCGGTGTCCACCTGCATCGCCCGCTTCAGGCCGCTGCCCTGGCGCATCACGATGTGACTCGGGTCGGAGGCGCCCGGTCTGGCGATGCTTTCCTGGACGACGTCGGAGCTGATCCGGTAGCTGGCGGCGAGGATCTCGTCGCCGGGCAACTGCGCGAAGCGGCGCGCCCGGAGCTGGCGGGAGACCGCCGGGCCCACCGGCTGGGCGATCTCGTAGGGCCACTGCTCGATGTGCACGTCGGGCTGCGCGCAGCCGCTGTTGCGCACCATGATCCAGCCCATCCCGACCCCGGTGACCGACAGCTGCGCGAAGTAGTCCAGCCACTCCCGGTAGCGCTGCTGCCAGCTGGGATCGCCGTCGAGGCCGGCGTCGGTGAGCCACATCTCGATGTACTGGTAGATGTCGAGGTGCTCGCGCTCGACGACCCATGTCTGACAGCCCGTGCAGCCTGCCCATCCGGCGAGGCCTTCCTTCCAGTCCTGCCCATCGATGTCCGCCCAGTTGGCCAGGACCTGGAGCACGCCGCCCTCGGCCAGGTGCTCCCGGGCTCCCCTGACCACGGCGCGGACAAGCCCGTCGCCCCGGAAATCGCCCTCCCGGTAGACCAGCCGCCGGCCCTCGGGTGCGGGCGGGCTCATCACATAGGGCGGGTTGCTCACGACGAGATCGAAACGTTCCCGGTGCACCGGCTCGTAGAGACTCCCGCTGCGCACCGTGACGTCGAGTCCGTTCAGATCCATCGTCAGCCGTGCCAGCTCGACGGCCCGGGGATTCAGATCCGTGGCCACCACGCGATCGGCGTGACGGGCCAGGTGCAGCGCCTGCACCCCGCTGCCGGTGCCCAGGTCGAGCGCCCGGCCCACGTGGTCGGGGATGCTGAGATCGGCCAGCGAGATCGACGCCGGGCTGACACCCAGCACGTAGTCGGGCCTGGTGCGCACGGTCCGGCGGTCCATCCCGGGAGGCGGGTCGGAGGCCACCCAGCCCGACCAGTGCCCGTCCGGGTCCTCGAAGTCGTGGGTTCTCACGTCGACGAGCGCACGCACCGAATCGACGCCAGCTGCCCCGCCCGGCACGATGTCGAGGATCTGGGCGTCGAGCAGCGCACCGATGTCGAGCACGCTCTCGAGTGAGGCCCGCGGCACCGCCTGCTGGAGGGGGAACAGCCGGATCAGCTGCGCCTGGGCATCCTCGCAGCCGGCCAGCCGCCTGAGCGCGGGCACACTGCAATTGCGTTGCACACCCGCCTGGCCCTGGTCCCCGAGCCGAGCGAGCACCGCCTCCGCGGTGTACCCGGCGTCCTGGAAGTCGTCGCGAAGTCGCTCCGCCTGATCCTTCGACAGCATGGGGACACTGTGGCACGCCTGCGAAGGGCATGCGCTGCGGCGCGAGACGGTGGCGGGCCGCACCCGCTGCCGCCGGTAATAGAACACCTGGACAATAACGGCGTGCAGAATGGGGTGATGGCAATCCCCCGGTGGCTGGCACAGGACCCTGCGGTGGTCCATGTCGAGCACCGGGAGGCACTCGCCGGCGAGCAGGCCGAGTGGCCGGGCTGGTTGCCGGACGAGTGCATCGGGTCGATCCGCGCGGCGGGCATCCAGCGCCCATGGCTCCACCAGGTGCAGGTGGCTGAACTGCTCCATTCCCACCGCCATGTGGCCCTGAGCACACCGACTGCCTCGGGCAAGACGCTCGGCTATCTGATGGCCGTGATGGCTGCGACGGCCCGACAGGAGATCCGGCTCCCCACGGAGCTGGCGACCACGGCCCGGCCCGGGGTGACCAGGCGCACGGGACGGCTACTGCGGGCCCGCTCGGCGCTGGGGCTGGCGAGCAGGCCGACGGCCCTGTATCTGGCGCCGACCAAGGCGCTGGCCCACGACCAGCGCCGGGTGGCGAAGTCCTTGGGGCCGGCGGGCTGGACGGTCGCCACCCTGGACGGGGACAGCGACAGCGCGGAGCGCAGGCTTGCTCGCGAGCACGCGTGCTTCGTGCTGACCAATCCGGACATGCTGCACCATGCGGTGCTGCCCAGCCATGCCCGGTGGGCCCGGCTGCTGGGAAATCTGAGCATCGTCGTCGTTGACGAGGCACATCGTTACCGCGGCGTCTTCGGTGCGCAGATCTCCTGCGTGCTGCGTCGACTTCGCCGGCTGTGCGCGGCCTACGGCAGCGACCCGGTCTTCGTCGTCGCCTCGGCGACCGCCTCGGATGCCGGTGTCTCCGGGGCCGCACTGATCGGTGAGGATGCCCCGCTCGAGGTGGTCGAGAAGGACAGCTCCCCCCATCCGGCGCGTGACGTGGTGCTCTGGCGCCCCCAGACCGACACGAACACGGAGTCCGCACGGATCATGGCGCGCCTGGTGGACGAAGGCCGCCAGACCATCGCCTTCGTCCCCAGCCGCGCAGGGTCGGAGCTGATGGCGGTACGTACCCGCGAGCTCATCCGCTCCGGCAGCGCGATCAGCTCCTACCGCTCGGGCTATCTCTCCGGTGATCGCCGGCAGATCGAGCAGGGTCTGCAGACCGGCACGGTGAAGGGGGTCTGCGCCACCAATGCGCTGGAGCTCGGCGTGGACATCGTGGGCATGGACGCCGTGCTCATCTGCGGTTTCCCGGGGACGCTCGCCGCGCTGTGGCAGCAGGCCGGGCGCGCCGGACGGGCGGACCGCGACGCCCTCGTGGTGGTGCTCCAGCGCGAGGACCCGCTCGACGCCTATCTGTTCGACCACCCGGATCTCATCTTCGGAACGCCCGTGGAGAAGACGGTGCTCTTCCCCCAGAATCCCCACGTGCTCGGCCCCCAGCTGGCCGCCGCCGCCCAGGAGGCGCCGCTGGTCGCCGCGGATGCCCGCTGGTTCGGGCCCGGCATGGCTGATCTGTGTGACCAGCTGTGCGATGCCGGGCTGCTGCGTCACCGGCAGAGCGGGTGGTTCTGGCCCCGGCCCGAACGCGCCGTGGACGCCATCGACCTTCGTGGCACCGGGGGCAAGCCGCTGGACATCGTCGAGGACGGCCCGGGCACCGTGGTGGGGCAGGTCGGGCTCGAGGATGCGGACCGCACCGTCTTCCCCGGCGCTGTCTACCTGCACCAGGGCGAGCAGTACACGGTGCAGGAATATCTGCCCGAACGCCGTCAGGCACTCGTGCACCGGGCCCGGCCCGGCTATTTCACCCAGCCGCGCACGCTCACCCGGGCACATCTGGTCGGGGAGGACGCCCGCAAGCCGTTCGGCTGCACGACGATGTGCACCGGTGACGTCGAACTCAGCACCCAGGTGATCGGCTATCTGCGCCGCGACGAATCGACTGGTCAGGTGTGGGACGAGAACCCCCTGGAGCTCCCGGTGCACACGATGGTGACCAAGGCCACCTGGTGGACGGTTCCCCCCGAGCTGGCCGGCGAGCTGAAGCTCTCCGCGGTGGAGCTGGGAAATGCCGCCCATGCGGTGGAGCACACGGCGATCGGGCTGCTTCCTGCCTTCGCACCGTGCGACCGCTGGGACATCGGCGGGGTCTCGATGGTGGTCCATCCGGACACCGGACTGTGCACGGTCATCGTGCACGACGGCCAGCAGGGCGGATCCGGCTTCGCCCGACGGGGCTACGAGGTCTCCGAGAAGTGGGCACGCGCCACTCTGGACCGGCTGCGGACCTGCCCCTGCGCCGACGGCTGCCCGGCGTGCATCGTCTCCCCCAAGTGCGGCAATGCGAACCAGCACCTGGACAAGAAGGCCGGCCGCGCACTGCTCGAGGCGATACTGCGGCCCCGCTGAGCGGCTGCCCTCACACCGGTCGAGCGCCCCTGGCCCACTGGCATTCCGCCCACGGCCCACCCGCCCAACGACAGCTGACCGACCGGCAGCGACCCCATCGACAGCTGACCGACCGGCAGTGGCTCCATCGGCAGCTGACCAGGACACCGCACTGCAGTCCACGACCCACCGGGGACCCATCTCAGCCACCGCCCGTCATCACACCGGCAGCCACCGTGCTGTCCGTCACCGCGCCGGCCGTGGCCGACGCCCGCAGGGACTCGGGGGCGCCCGGGACCCGCAGCGCCAGCGGCACGGACACGGTCACGTCGACCACGAAGTCCGCGCCCCCCGTCCGCAGCTCGCAGGACACCAGCTCGGCGCCGTTGGCGGCAGCGACCCGGTGCGCCTCGCGGCAGGCCCCGGCCTCCCGCAGATGGGCGTGGGCCGCAGCGATCGCGGTGAGGTCTGCCGAGGACCGTGCCGCATGCGAGGAGCCGATCCAGGCGCTGAACAGCGCCACCCAGAAGGCTGTCACGGCGAGGAGGACGAGCATGGACGCCGCCAGCGCGGAACCCGAGCCGCGTTCGCCTCCTCGTCGCCCGCTTCGCTCGTGCTCTACGTGGCGCGGAGAGGGACGGGTAGGCCGCCCGGTGCCCTCGGCCGGGCCGGCCGGAGAGCGGCTGCCCCCGCGGAGCCGGGTGGACGCCGTCATCGCGATTCCTGGGAACCGGGCTCGCGAGTGACGCTCGCCGATGCGTGCACGACCACCGGACCCAGGGCGCCCCAGCTGGCATCCGCGCTGACCGTGACCACGATGTCCTCACCTCGGGTCTGCACATCGACCCGGGAATCGGGGACGGCCTCGCGCGCCCGTTGGGCTGCCGCCGTGTCACCACGGGCCAGTTGACGGGCCATCTGGGCAGCGGTGTCCTGGCAGTTGGTCCGCAGACCGATGAGCACCAGGACCCAGCACAACATCAGGGCGATGAGCGCCGCCGACAGGATGCCGACGGCGAGTTCGGCCGTGACCATTCCCCGCTCCCGATGGGGGAAGCGCCGCCCGGTGCGTCCGCCATGACTGCCGCGTCCCCCTCGTGCGGAGCCCGGGCATGCGGTCGGGGCAGACGCCGGAGCGTTCGTGGCGGGCGCTGGTGGGGCAACCATCTTTATCTCGCCTTTCTGCCCGGTGGCACTGTTCTTCGTCCCGAGCTCTTCGTCCCGTGCTCTCTGTTCCGAGCTCTCTGTTCCGAGGGCATGTCGCGTGGCACTGTCTCGGGGCACTTCCCCGAGGGGCTCTTCCCACCCGCTGATCGACCGGAGAAGAACTCCGTCGGTGCCCGGCACTGCCGGGGCGGACGGGCGATGGTGGGTGGCGCGGACGCGCCACCCACCATCGGTTCAGGAGCCGATCATCGCGCCGACCCGCTCCAGGATCTGGAGCACGATGCGCAGCAGCCTGCTGAAGAAGTTGTTGTCGGTGATGATCCTGAGCAGGACGAGCGCCAGGGCGACCGCGGCGAGGATTCCGACCGCGTACTCGGCGGTCGCCATCCCCCGCTCGTAGGCGAGGTGAACCCGCCCGCGCCGAGGACGACGGGGCGTTCGGGCTGTGGTGGCCGGTGCCGACGGCACCCGGCTCTCGAGGGCAGCGCTGCCGGCCTGGGCGCAGTGGGTCGTGCCAGCCGAGAGGGCGAGCGGATCGGCCCCACCGACCGGGCCTGGACGGTTGCTCGGATGAGTGCTCATGTCTGTTCCTTCCGGGAGACCACCGCCGTGCGCGGAAGTCAACCGGACTGTGTGTCATTGCTTGTCAGAACGGTCATCCGGACAACACCACGACCCTCTGGACGAGGCCCCGGGGCGGCTCAGCCGAGGAAGCGGGTGACGGTTCCGGCGATGATGGGGACGACCCCGACGAGGATGAAGGCGGGAAGGAAGCACACCATCATCGGACCGACGGCCTGGACACCGACAGTCCTGGCCCTCGCCGCCAGATGGTTGTGCCGGCGCCGGCGGGCATGCTGTGCCCGCGTCCGGAGGATCTCGGCGACTGCCTCACCGGTCTGCGCGCTCCGCGCCAGGTCGCGGGCGACATCGCCCCAGACCGGCTCGTCACGAAGCTTCCGCCAGGCCTGCGCCTCGCTGAAGCCGACCTCGATGTGTGCGGCGACCTCGCCCAGGAGCTGTGCCGACGGCTGCGGTGCGATGTGTGCCACATCCGTGGTGGCGGTACGCAGCGCGGCGCCCGACTCCAGCGAGGCGGACAGGAGGTCGAGAACCTCCGGTTGCTGCAACAACAAGGATTCCCTGCGACGCCGGGAGCTGCGCGATTCCGCCTTGCCGAGCAGGTGCTGGGCGACGGCAACGGCCACTGCTGCCACCGGGATCGACCAGGGCGCCGGAACCACCAGGAGGACGCCGATCGCGGCCGCTGCTGCACCCAGCAGGCGGGCCCGGCCATTCCCGGCAGCGGGCACTGCCGTGCGCCCGGGGCGGGACCGGTTCACCGTGGCACGTGCCAGTCCGTCGAGCCGGCTGCCCCGGCCCTCGGGCCACAGGCAGCACAGTGCCACCAGGAGGGCACCGGCCGCAAGGAGCTGCCATCCGGTCATGACTGACGCCCCGCCCGGGATGCGATGAGCTCGGTCCACATCAGGCCGGCACATGCGAGCAGCACCGCGGCGGCCAGGCATGCCCTGCCCGGCAGGGTCGAGGTGAGGAAGGACACCGGATCCCCACCGGCCAGGAAGCCCATCGCCACTCCGACCACGGGAAGCATGGCGAGCAACTTCCCGGTGGCACGCGGCACCGCGAGCTCTGCGGCGGTCTCCGACTGCAACTGGCCCTCGGCCGCCACTGCCTGGGCGACCCGCTGCGCGGCCGGGGAGAGCCTGCTCCCGGTGCGTTCGCACAACCGCCAGGTACGGGCAAGACCCGACAGACCCGCGCAGCCCGCTTCCGAGGCGGCCGCGGCAAGGGCCTCTGTCACATCGGCACCCACCTGGTGGGCCGATGCGCAGGCCACCAGAACCTCGCATTCCTCCGCGGCGGTGGCGAGAGCCTGCCCCGGAGTACGGCCGATCTGCAACTGCCCGGCGATGACCTCACATGCCCTCGCGACCTGGGCGGAATTCCTGGCCGCCCTCGCATCGCGACGGTGCTGGTGGGTGACCCACCCCAGAGTGCTGCCCACCGCGCACACGATCACCGCCCAGGCCAGCATTCCCGGTGCCGTGAGGACGACGGCAACCAGTGCCACGGCGATCACGGCCGGGACGACCAGCACCGGCCGGGGGCCCCGCCGGCGCCGTGGCGCGCTGCCCTGCGCGCCCAACCGGAGCTCCCCGGCCGGAGCCGTCCACGCCAGGAACGCCACCGCCGCCAGCAGACCGGCCACCAGGGCGCTCATCGGCCCAACCCCGCCATCGCGCTGAGGGCGTCCCATGCCGCGGAGCTCGCGGAGCGCCCCTGGTCGTCGACGGTCATGGCCTCCTCGATTGCCACCAGTCCGTCACTGCGGGTGCGGACGACTCCCACCTGGCCGACGCCGCGGGTGCCGTCGGGCCGCCGGCGGAGGTGCACGACGGCGTCCAGCGCGGCCGCCATCTGGGCATGACAGGCCGATCGGGACAGGCCACCGAGGGCGGCGAGCGCCTCGAGCCTCGCCGGTACGTCACCGACCGAATTCGCGTGGACGGTTCCGCAACCACCCTCATGACCGGTGTTGAGCGCGGTGAGCAGGTCACACAGCTCCGGGCCGCGCACCTCGCCCACGACCAGGCGGTCCGGCCTCATCCGAAGGGCCTGCCGCACCAGCTGGGTCATGCTCACCGCGCCGGCCCCCTCGGCATTCGCCGGGCGGCACTCCAGACGCACGACGTGAGCGTGCGCCGGATCCAGCTCGCGGGAGTCCTCGACGATGACGATCCTCTCGGCGGCCGGCACCAACCCAAGCATCATGCCCAGCAGGGTGGTCTTCCCGGAGCCGGTGCCGCCGGTGACGAGGAAGGCTGCCCGGCCGGCGACCAGGCCCCGGAGCACCTCAGCGGTGCGGGCGTCGAGACTTCCCTGGTCGCGAAGGTCCTGCAGGGACATCCGCCGGCACGACGGCACCCGCAGCGAGATGCAGGTTCCCGGCTCGGCCAGACAGGAGAGCACCGCGTGCAGCCGGGTGCCGTCGGGCAGGCGCGCGTCGACCCACGGCGACGAATCGTCGAGACGACGCCCCGCCGAGGCCGCCAGCCGGGCCGCGAGCCGTCTGACCTCCTCGTCGTCGCGAAAGTCAACGTCGACCTGCTCCAACCCGCGGCCCCGGTCGACGAAGACAGCCGAGTGCCCGTTGACCAGCACGTCGGTGACCCCGTCAAGACCCAGCAGGGGCTCCAGCGGACCCGCGCCGACACTCGTACGGCGCAAGGCGTCCGCCGCCTCGAGCACCGCCGCGTCCGAGACGACGAAACCGAGCCGGTCAAGACCGGCCGCCACCTCCGGCGGGCCCCAGTGCGGACCGCGTCGGGCCAACCATCCGCGCAGCTCATCGAGATCCTCCTCACGCATCCGGAACCACTCCCCGCAGTGTCGAATCCAGCATCGAATCCAACGAACGGAAGCGTCGTCCGGGATTCCTCCGGCTGAGCGGAACGCCCGTCGCGACGGCTTCGACCAGACGGCGGTCGGTGCGCACGACCCCGGCCAGCGGCAGACAGAGGTTCTCGGCGACGGCGGCCGGATCGACAGACATGCCGGGGCCGGTGCGCACCACGACCCAGGCGTCCTGCCAGGCGCAACGCTCGAGGCGAGCTCGCGCGGCCATCACGGCCCGCACCTCGGAGGCAACCACGAGCAGCCGGCGGGCAGAGCCCGTGCCACGCCACTCGCGGGCGTCCGGATTGTCCAGGACGACGACATCGTGGCCCCTGGCCAGGGCATCGAAGACCGAGCGGAAGGCCGTCATGGCCGGCAACCCAGCGGGATCGGTGACCCCGGAGGCAGGGCCGCGGCCCATGGACAGCACGTCGACCGAGGCCACCCTGGGCAGTCGTCCGGCGAGATCCCCGAGGGTGCCGCTGGCCGAGGACAGGTCGTGCCAGCGCCAGCCCGGCTCGCGCTCGGCGGCGAACATGAGGTCGATCCCTCCGCCGTCCGGGTCGCAGTCGACCAGTGCCACGGTGCGGGACTGCGCCGCGCACCGTTGGGCGAGGGCCGCCGCGAGCGTGCTGGCTCCGACTCCACCGCTGCCAGCGGCGATGTCCAGGACGATGGTGCTGGAGGCGTGGTCGGCCGGAGACTGACCGAGCACCGTGGGCAGGAAGCCCGCATGCGCGGGAAGCTCGATGACGGCGGCCGACAGGGGCACGGACCAGGCGGCCGCGCCGGCTGCATCGGTGCACACCACATAGACCCCGGAACGCTCGGGCAGGGCGAGACCCGCCACGAGCGGCGCGGACTCTGCGCCGACCAGAACGGCCGGCGCACTGCCCCAGGCCTGCCTGATCTCCGGGCCCTGACGCAGGACGAGGGGCTCCACACCGACACTCGCCGCAGCGGCCGCGATCATGTCGAGCAGCCGCGGTTCCCGGCAGACCACGACCGGTGGCGGCCCCTGGGCGGTGGACCTTCCCACACCGGACGCCCGGACCGCCGACCGGGTGCCGCGCAGCGAGGTGAGCGCCGGGCCGGAGGAGGCAGAGCCCGGCCGTTGCCCGGCGCGCCCGGATTCCGGGCGCGCGGAGACTTCCCTCAACAGTTCTGGGCCGGGCGCTGTGCGATCGTGCATACCCGGACCGTGTTCACCCGACGGCTGATTTTTCACCGGCGCGTCAGGCTGTGGACAACCTGCGGGTCCCGTTCGCCACGACGCGGCCTGCCCGTGGGCCGGGACTTCGCAACTACGATGAGCCCATGGCCCATGGTGCTCCCCGCTTTCCTGACTCGGCGCTGGAGTGGCTCGTGGGCGAGCGCGACGATCGCCAGGTGCTGACGCTGTCACCGGGCGCGGGCCTGCCCGGCAAACTCGCCCGTTCGGGCCGCCACGTCTGGTGCATCGACAAGGATCCCCGTCGTCTGCGGGCGTTGCCGGCGACGGCCGGCCTGTCGAGGGTCGCCGCCCGTGCCGAGGCCCTGCCCTTCGCGCCCTGCCAGTTCGACATCGTGCTGGCACACCAGGTCATCCACCGGCTCGCCCCGGGAATCGCCTTCGGTGAGCTGGCCCGCGTCCTACGGCCGGGGGGATGGGTGGGTGTCTCCTACCTGACCAGGGATGATTCCGTCCCGTGGGTGCGCAGACTGATCGCCCTGATGCGCAGCGTGGACCCGGACGCGATGTCCGCCGACATGGGGGCCGGGGTCACCAAGCTGCTGGTCGCCAGCAAGTACTTCCCCCGCCACGAACAGCGCGATTTCCGCATCTGGCTGCCGGTCAACCGCGCCCAGCTGGTCGCCATGACCGCCCGACACCGGGCTGTCGCCAGGCTGCCGGAGCGGGAACAGGACCGTCTGCTCACGGCGGTGGGCGCGATCTACGACGGCGCCTCGGCCGGTTCGGAGCTCCGCCTGCCCTACCAGCTGTCCTGCTGGCGCGCCTATGTCGACCACTCGGAGATGACCACGCCCATCGTGCTGCGCGACGATGCCCTGGTCATCCCGCTGTGAGCGGGCGGCTGCGGGGAACACCCCGGACAACTCACGACCTAGGGCACGATTAGGCTCGACACGATTAGGCTCGACCTAGCGAGCAGCCTTCACCGGCACCAACGGAGGAAAGATCATGGCAGAGCGTCCCCGCCCCAGCGAATACATCGCGAACATCAAGACCTCCTTGCCGAGGATCGTCTCGGACATCAAGGAGCTGGCGAGCGCCGAGATCGTTCCCTCCGCCAAGCACGCCGGCTTCGGGGGCGGGCTGTTCAGCGGCGCGGGGGTGTTCGCCCTCTTCGCGCTCAACTGCCTGCTGTGGGCCGCCGTCTTCGGGGTGTCGAACTTCTACCACTACGTGGCGGGACGCGACTGGTTCACCGCCCTGGCACTGGCATTCATCACCTGCGCCGTCCTGCTGCTCATCCTGGCCGGCGTGCTCGCCGTCATCGGCTACCGCCAGTTCAAGCAGGTCAAGGCACCCACCGCCACCATCGAGGAGGCCAGGGCGAGCATCTCCGCGCTCAGCTCCTCGGTCTCCGCCGGAGCACGCGATGCCAAGGCCGATGCCACACCTGGCGTGACCGCGCACTGACCGACTGACCGGACCGACCGCCGCCCGAGCTGGTGGCAGCCCGGTCCGTGCCCGGTCCGGGGCCGGACGCACTGAGGGGGACGCACCACGTGGTGCGTCCCCCTCATACTCGTGGAGCTCGGCTCACTCCTTGTCGAGGTCCTTCTCGATGAGAGCCGCGATGGTGTCGACCGCCTCGGCATTCTCGGACTCGATCTTGACCACTGCGCCCTTGCCTGCGCCCAGCGTCATGATCATGAGCGGCGAGGCCGCGTCGACGGGCTCGTCGTCACTGTCAGGGATCGACAGCAGGATCTCGTCGTCGAAATCGCCGGCCTTCTCGGCGATCAGGGCGGCGGGACGCGCGTGCAGGCCGACCGACGACCCGACAACTGCTTGCTTACTTGCCATGGGTTTCTCCTTCTCGGTGCTGTGGGCACATTCTGCCGCACCTTGTTCATCTTCACACGCTCCGGGCCATTGAGCCATCACACGGGCTAATTGGTTGCCGGACTTCCGGCAGCTACCCGGCGTCACATCCGTCGTGAAACAATGACCGGGCAACCCAAGCGGTTCTGGAAGGACTTCTAACCATGGCTGTCGCCGACTCACTCACCATCTCTGGCGCCGGGGTCGTCGCCGGAGCCGCCTACGCTCCGGTTCTCCGAGTGCAACCCCGCCCGCAGCTGCCCACCGGGGGCACCGTCGCTGACGACGAGAAGGACACCGAGATCAAGAACTTCACCGACGCTGTCGCGACGGTGCAGAACATCCTGCTCAACAAGGCCGAGCAGTCGAAGGGCCATGCGAAGGAGGTCCTCACCGCCACCGCCCAGCTCACCGCGGACCGCGGACTGGCCCGCTCGGTGAAGAAGCTCATCCAGCACGGCGATTCCGCCGAATGGGCGGTCGTCCAGGCCACCGACAACCTGGTCACCCAGTTCGAGCGCCTCGGCGGCCTGTACGCGGAGCGCACCACCGACCTCAAGGACATCCGCGACCGGCTCATCGCCGAGCTCCGTGGCGAGCCGGCTCCCGGCGTGCCCGAGCCCACCGAGCCGATCGTGCTCCTCGCGGAGGACCTGGCCCCGGCCGACACCGCCGGACTCAACCCCGAGCTGACCGTCGCGCTGGTCACCGAGGGTGGTGGCAAGACCAGCCACACCGCGATCATCGCCCGCCAGCTGGGCATCCCCTGTATCGTCAGCGCCGGCAAGGCCCTGCGGCAGATCAAGAACGGCACCCCCGTCCTGGTGGACGGCGCGGCCGGCACGGTGCAGTCGAACCCGGATCCCGAGAAGGCACGGGCGGCCGTCGCGAATTCCGTCGAATACCTCAACCGGGTGCGCCAGTGGCGCGGGCCGGGTCTCACGAGCGACGGCTACTCCGAGCAGCTGCTGGCCAATGTCGGAAACGGCTCGGCCGCCGAGTCCGCCGCCAAGGGCGAGTCGGAGGGCGTGGGCCTGTTCCGCACCGAGCTGTGCTTCCTCAGCGCCCCCGAGGAGCCCTCCATCCAGGAGCAGGCGGAGATCTACCGCGCCGTGCTGGCTCCCTATGCCGGACGCGGCGGGCACACCCACGTGGTCATCCGCACCCTGGACGCCGGCTCCGACAAGCCGCTGGCCTTCGCGAACTTCGAGGCCGAGGAGAACCCGGCGCTGGGCGTTCGCGGCCTGCGTCTGGCCAAGGACAATCCCCATCTGCTCAGCAACCAGCTCGACGCCATCGCGCTGGCCAAGCAGGGCATCGATCTGGACGTCTGGGTGATGGCGCCGATGGTGGCGACGGTCGGGGAGGCCCGCGCATTCGCCGCGGAGTGCCGCAAGCGGGACCTGTGGCCCGGCGTCATGGTCGAGGTTCCGGCGGTCGCCCTGAAGGCCGACCAGGTCTTGGCCGAGGTCGAGTTCTTCAGCATCGGTACCAACGACCTCACCCAGTACTCGATGGCCTCGGATCGGCTCTCGCCCTACCTGACCGAGTTGAACGATCCCTGGCAGCCGGCGGTGCTCACCCTCATCCAGCTGGCCGCGCAGGCCGGCCTCAAGGCGAACAAGCCCGTGGGTGTGTGCGGCGAGGCGGCAGCGGATCCGGTGCTGGCATGCGTGCTCACCGGTCTGGGAATCACCTCGTTGTCGATGGCCGCCCCGGCGCTCCCGGCAGTGGGTCTGCAGCTCGGCGAGGTGACGATCGCGCAGTGCCGTCAGGCCGCCGCCGCCGCGGTGAGCGCTCCCGATGCGGTCACCGCCAAGGCCAAGGCCGCAGCGATCCTGGGTCTGTGAACCCTCGCTGACCCGGGTGCCCGCGGGTGCCCGGGTCAGCGACCCCGCAGCTGGTCGATCTCGCGCCGCTGCTTCTTCGTCGGGCGCCCGCTGCCCGGCTCCCGTCTGGCGACCGGCACCGACAGCCACGCCGGACGCTCCGGTGACAGGTCGCGGTAGGCCTCCACGGCGATCTTGGCGCCGACCCTCTTGTCCAGCAGGGAGACCACCTCGAAGCGCCGGTCCCAGCCGGGCTGGCGAACGGTGACGATGTCCCCCGGCTTCACTTTCTGGGAGGGTTTGGTCGGCTCGTCGTTGTGACGCACGTGCCCGCCCTTGACGGCCTGGGTGGCCATGCTGCGGGTCCTGAAGATTCTCACCGCCCAGAGCCAGACGTCGATTCGGGTCACCCGTCCACTGTGGTCCGGGCGCATCGGTGCGTCAACCCGCGGCCCTCACCGGGATCTCAGACGATGGGCGCGGGCGGTTGGGGGCCTGTCTCGGCCGAACGGAATCGCGGCGGCACGTCGACGACACGCGCCTGGTCCCACTGGCTCTCCCAGCCGCCGAGACGCAGCAGCGCCTGGGTGAGGAAGGCCGTGAACCCCCAGATGAACAGCTCGTCCAGCTGCCATGCCGGGCCGATGGTGCGCCCCGGGTGGCGGGCGCGCAGCCGGTGCGCGGGATCCGCCAGCGCGCTCACCGGCCAGCTGCGCACACTGGCCACCTCCCTGGGATCCACGGCCGACAGTTCATGGTCCTCGTGCCACCAGGCGACCACCGGGACCACGTCGAAACGACTCACCGACAGCGAGGCCGTGGGCAGGGTACCCAGCAGATGGACCGCCCGCGGATCCAGGCCGACCTCCTCATGGGCCTCACGGGTGGCGGTCGCCACCGGATCCGGGTCCTCGTCCTCAGTGCGCCCGCCCGGGAAGGAGACCTGCCCGCCGTGGTGACGCAGGGTGCGCGCCCGCTCGGTGTACACCACGGTCGGATCGGGAGCGTCGGAGAGCAGGATGAGCACTGCCGAGCGGGCGCCCCCGATGGCCGGACGCAGCAGCGACAGCCGCTGCCTCGTCTGCGGATCCGCCAGCCCCGAGGCCAACTGCGTCAGGGCCCGGGGAACGGTCACGACGTCTTCACCAGGGCCGACGCCGCCTCGGGATCGGTCGGTCCCAGTCCGAAGCTCGGGCACAGACCGGCCACCGGGCAGGCGCCGCAGGCGGGCTTCTTCGCGTGACAGCACCGTCGGCCGTGGAAGATGAGGGTGTCGGAGACGCTCGTCCACAACGCGGGATCGAACAACGCCGACAGCTCCCGCTCGGCCTTCAGCGGCGTCGTCGAGGTGGTGAGAGCCAGCCTCTTGCTGACCCGGAGCACATGGGTGTCGGTGGTGATGGCCGGCAGGCCGAAGGCATGGCCCCGCACGACGTGGGCCGTCTTGCGGCCGACCCCCGGAAGGCTGATGAGCTCGTCCAGCTCCTGGGGAACGATGCCGCCGAACCGCTGGCTCAGCGCCTCGCCGACACCGATGATCGCAAGGGCCTTGTTGTGGAAGAAGCCGGTGGGCCGGATGATCTGCTCGACCTCCTGCAGCGGCGCCCCGGCCAGGGACGCCGGATCGGGGTAGCGGCGGAAAAGGATGGGCGTGACCTTGTTGACGCCCTTGTCGGTGGACTGCGCGGACAGCACGGTGGCCACCAGCAGCTCGAAGGGATTGCCGAAGTCGAGCTCGCAGCGCGCATCGGGATAGCGCCGGTGCAGGAGTTCGTAGATCTGCAGGGCCCGCTCGTCGGTGCTCACAGCCGGGCGATGAGTTCGACCTCGACGCAGGCGTTCTTCGGCAGCAGCGCCACTCCGACCGCGCTGCGCACGTGCCGCCCGGCATCGCCGAACAGCTCGGTGAGCAGCTCGGAGGCCCCGTTGGCGACCGCTGCCTGCTCGGTGAACCCGTCGGCGCTTGCCACGAAGACAGCCACCCGGACGATGCCCGTGATGGCATCGATGCCCCCGGCGGTGTCCGCGGCGGCGGCGATCGCGTTGAAGCACGCCGTGCGGGCCGCCGTGGCGGCCGCCTCGAGACTGACCGGTCCGCCCACCAGACCGGTGACGAGCTTGTCACCGGTCAGCGGGAGCTGCCCCGAGACGTAGACGAGGTCCCCGACGCGCAGCGCCGGCAGGTAGGAGCCGACCGGGCGCGCCACGGACGGCAGGGTGAGTTCGAGTTCGGACAGACGTTCGCTCGGCGTGCTCATGACTGCACCGGCCTCTTGAAATAGCCCACCACGGTGTCGGGATTCGGGCCGGGGAGCACCTGGACGAGCTCCCAGCTGTCGGCACCGAAGTTGTTGAGGATCTGCTGGCTCACATGGCTGAGGATCGGCGCGGTGAAATACTCCCACTTCTGCGCCGCGAAACCCTGCTTCTCGTCATTGCTCATGGCCGTTTCCCGTGATTCCTCTCGTCGACCGGTTCCAGCTTTCGGGCAAGCACGTCGTCGGGCAGGTGCCCGTCCCGGGAATCTGCCATTGCCGCACCCAGCACTGCCGCCCAGGACTTCACCTCCGGACGCTGGCGGAGCAGCTGCCGGCGTTCACGCTCGGTCATGCCGCCCCACACGCCCCACTCGATGCCGTTGTCGAGGGCCTCCGCCAGACATTGCGGACGGACCGGGCATCCCATGCACACGGCTTTCGCCCGCTTCTGGTCCTTGCCCTCGGGGAAAAGCGCATCATTCATTCCGCGGCACTTGGCCTGCAAAGGCCAGTCTTCCAAGGGCCACTCGGCGGCATCAGCCATGGCGCACTCCTCTCGCGCGGACTTGGTGCAAAGCTACACCGGAAGCCCCATTACAAGAATTGCCGGGATGCGCGCGATCAAACCCCTCGCGCGCCGATGGCTTGTCGGCGGGGTGCGGGCCGCCTCCCGGGGCAGGGGCCCGAACGTCGGCCACGGCTCTGACAGTCCCGGCAGTTAGGCTGGGCAGCATGAGTGCACGCGGCGGCGGTTCCAAGGTCTATTCGCTGGCGATGTTCGTCGTCGTCAGCGTGGTGTGCGGGCTGTTCGTGGCCGGGATGGGGATCCCCTTCGCGGCCCTCACGACCGGAACCCTGAAGACGGCATCGAACAACCTGCAGAACATCCCGACCGACCTGACCGTCCCCCAGCAGCCGCAGGGGTCGAAGCTGCTGCTCTCCGACGGCTCGGTGCTGGCCACCTTCTTCGACCAGAACCGCCAGTACGTCACCCTCGACCAGATCTCGCCGCTCATGCAGAAGGCGCAGCTGGCCATCGAGGACCATCGCTTCTTCGCCAACGGCGCCATCGATCTGCAGGGCGTCCTGCGCGCGGCACTGGGCAATGTGGCCAGCGGCGGCGTGAGCGCCGGTGGGTCGACGTTGACCCAGCAGTACATCAAGCAGGTGCGCATCCAGATCGCCGAGGACAACAACGACAAGGCGGCCATCGCCGACGCCCAGTCCCAGACCTTCGGCCGAAAGATCCTCGAGATGCGCTACGCGGTCGCACTCGAGAAGACCCTGACCCAGAAGCTGGGCAGCCAGGAGGCGGCGAAGAAGGCCATCCTGGAGCGCTACCTCAACATCGCCTACTACGGGGACGGCGCCTACGGCGTCCAGGCCGCGGCGAGACACTACTTCAGCGTCGACGCGAAGGACCTCAACCTCGCCCAGTCCGCGATGCTCGCCGGGCTCGTGCAGAGCCCCAGCGACACCGACCCGGTCAACCACCCCGATGCGGCGGTCACCCGCCGCAATGTGGTGCTCGACGCGATGTACAAGTGGGACCAGGAGGGCACCTGGTTCGACGGCGCCCCGCAGCTGACCCAGAGCGATGTCGACTCCGCCAAGGCGACCGGTTTCGACGCCACCAAGGTGTCGACGAACAACCCCGGCTGCACCGCGTCGAAGTATCCCTTCATCTGCCAGTACGCCGAGAACATCCTGCTCAGCGACAAGATGACCTCCCTGGGGGCCGACCAGGACGCCCGGGAGCGCGCCCTGAACCGCGGTGGCCTGACCATCCAGACCGACATCGACCCGGTGAGCCAGGATGCCGCGCAGAGCTCGATCTCGAAGATCATCGCGCCCAGTGACCCGGTGGTGAGCGTCGCTGTGATGACCGATCCCAAGACCGGCCTGATCAAGGCGATGGCCCAGAGCAAACCCGTGATGGGCTCGAACTCGGCGGCCGGTGAGACCTACTACAACTATGCGGTGGGCACCGACGAGGGTGGTGCGACCGGTTTCCAGGCCGGTTCGACGTTCAAGGCCTTCGTGGCGGCAGCGGCGATCGACCAGGGCTTCATCCCCGAGAAGACGATCTACAACGCGGCCGCCACCAGGAACTGGGACGGGCAGGTCTTCAAGGACTGCAGCGGATCGTTCACGCTCGACACGAACGGCCAGGGCTGGAACGTCTCGAATTCGTGGAAGTCCGGCCAGATGAACATGCTCGTCGGAATGGCCCAGTCGGTCAACAACTACTGGGTGCAGCTCGAGCAGGACGTGGGGATCTGCGCCTCGATCAAGATGGCCGAGGCGGCCGGCATGCAGCTGGGCACCAGCGGTTCGCTGGAGGACTACCAGCGCGTCCCGTCATTCACCCTCGGCGCCCTCGACGTCACGCCGCTGTCGATGGCCGAGGCCTATGCCACCTTCGCGAATCGCGGAGTGCGCTGCGATCCCATCATCCTGGCCTCGGTGAAGAACGCCGAGGGCACGAGCCTGGCGGTGCCGCAGGCAAACTGCAAGCAGGTCATCGACCCGGTGACCGCCGACGGCGTGAACCTGGTCCTGCAGCAGGTGCTGAAGTCCGGTGGCACCGGCTATGCGAGTCGTGTGGCGGGTTCCTATGACCA
>JBAQVA010000045.1:0-66726 GCA_049297835.1 Propionibacterium sp. | reverse complement strand
CAGCTGGTCGTCGACTTCGACGACGAGGTGCTGCGCACCATGACAGTGGCCAAGGACGGGCAGATCACCTTCCCGCCCCCGCCGATCCAGGTGTCCGCGGCTCCCGTCGCGGTGCCCGCGGCTGCTGTTCCCGCCAAGGTCGCCGAGCCTGCGAAGACTCCGAAGCCCTGGTACGTCTCGTTCGCGATCGTCGGGGTGCTCGCCCTGGTGCTCATCGCACTGCTCACCTTCGCGCCGGCGTCCTTCATCTCGCTGTTCGGTGTCTTCGTGGTGGCGGTCGTGGTCGGCTACTACGTGGTCTGGAATGTCACGCACGCCCTGCACACGCCACTGATGAGTGTGACGAATGCCATCAGCGGCATCATCATCGTCGGGGCCATGCTCCAGCTGCCCAAGGACAACACGGCGATCATGGTCATCGCGGCGCTCGGAGTGCTCATTGCGTCCATCAACATCTTCGGTGGCTTCTCGGTCACGCGCCGGATGCTCAACATGTTCAGGAAGGCGTGATCGACGATGGTGCTCCTCGAAGTCAGCCGCGTCGCCAACTTCATCAACGCGACATTCATCGTCTCGGGACTGCTGTTCATCCTGGCACTGGCCGGGCTGAGCAAGCACGAGACCTCACGGCGGGGCAATGCCTTCGGCATCCTCGGCATGGTGCTCGCCATCATCGCCTCGGTCGTCTCGATGGCGAACCAGGACACCAGGGGCATCGCCTGGGTGCTCATGGTGATCGCCGTCATCATCGGTGGCTCGATCGGCCTGTGGAAGGCAGCCAAGGTCGAGATGACCGGGATGCCTGAGCTGGTCGCCCAGCTGCACAGCTTCGTCGGCCTGGCTGCCGTGCTCGTGGGCATCAATGCCTACATCGAGCATCCGCACGCCGATGCCTTCTCCATGTACGAGATGTGGATCGGCGTCTTCATTGGCGCCGTCACCTTCACCGGATCGATCGTGGCCTGGGGCAAGCTCTCGGGCAAGATCAAGTCCGCTCCGCTGACGCTTCCCGGCCGCAACTGGCTCAACCTCGGCGGCCTGGTCGCGATCATCGCCTGCGGCATCTGGTTCGCCAACGGCGGCGGGTGGCTGCCGCTCATCCTGCTGACGCTGCTCTCGCTGCTGCTCGGCCTGCACCTGGTGGCGGCCATCGGCGGCGCCGACATGCCGGTCGTCATCTCGATGCTGAACAGCTATTCCGGTTGGGCCGCCGCCTTCAGCGGCTTCAGCCTGGGGCTGTCGGTGCTCATCGTGACCGGTGCCCTGGTCGGGGCGTCCGGCGCGATCCTGTCCTACATCATGTGCAAGGCCATGAACCGGTCCTTCGTCTCGGTGATCCTGGGCGGCTTCGGCCAGTCCACCACCACGGCCGCCGCCGGTCCCGAGGGCGAGGTCCACGAGGTGGACGCCGACGGTGCCGCGGAGCTGCTGCGCGGGGCCGAGAAGGTCATCATCACCCCCGGTTACGGCATGGCCGTCGCCCAGGCGCAGTACCCGGTTGCCGAGCTCGTCAAGAAGCTGCAGGCGGCCGGCACCGAGGTGCGTTTCGGTATCCATCCGGTGGCCGGACGACTGCCCGGGCACATGAACGTGCTGCTCGCCGAGGCCCACGTGCCGTACGACATCGTCATGGAGATGGACGAGATCAACGACGACTTCTCCGACACCGATGTGGTGCTGGTGATCGGTGCCAATGACACCGTGAACCCGGCCGCCATGGAGCCCGGTTCGCCCATCTCGGGCATGCCGGTGCTGCACGTCTGGGATGCGAAGAAGGTCATCGTGTTCAAGCGGTCCATGAATGCCGGCTATGCCGGCGTGCAGAACCCGCTGTTCTTCAAGGACAACACGGTGATGCTCTTCGGCGACGCCAAGGCCTCGGTCGACGCGATCAACACCGCGCTCCCCGCGCTGGAGCCGGCCAAGTGAGCTGAGTGTCCAGCCGGATCTGAGGGGGAGGAGCTGAGGCTCCTCCCCCTCAGTGCGTCCGGGGGTTGGAGTGCGGGGGCCTTCTGAAACTGTCACGCCCTCGTCCCTGGTTGATGGGCGTCGATTGTGCGGTGTAGTCACCGGTGGATCGATGTCCATCCGGGGTGGAGCGTCGTGTGGGCGGGAGTGTCGATGTCCATCCGGGGCGGATCGCCCAGTGGCCGGGTGAGTTGAAGTTCATGAGGGGTCCGCAGTCTCTGACCGGGGGATCCTGGTCGTTCTGGGCTACCGGCACCTGCGGCACTGCCGTGAGCGACCTCGCCAGCCTCGTCGCCGCAGCACCGAGGCAAGCTGTGCTGCCACCGCGCATGGCCGTCCGACCACGTCGGACCAGCCGTAGCGCAACGTGGCGAGGTCATGGCCGACCAGGTTCGCATTGTCACGGGCCATGTCTCGCAGGCGTGTTCCCGCGTGATGGGCCACACTGTCGAGTTCGACGATGAGACCGTAGTCGCGAAGCAGGCAGTCCACGCGCCGACTGTCGATCCATGCCTGACGTTCCCCTTCGGGGAGACCATGAGCTCGGACCACATCGCACAGGTAATGGCTCTCCAGGACGCTCTCGATGCCCGGCATCGCGGTGCACAACGTGACCAGGAGCTTCCGGTGGGCCTGGCGGGAGCGCTGCGAGAGAGCTTCGAGAAGGCGCTCCGGGGTTGTTCGCGACTCGCTGAATGCCGCTGTGACAAGGCCTGTCAGTTCATCGTCCGAGCAATCCCAGGCGGCATCGAGCAGGCTCTCGGCGGGCATCGTGCGTGGTGGGGAACCGTGGTGGCGACGCGTGCCGGTCCGGAAGAGGATCGGCGACGACGACGGTCGTCGCACGAGTCGCGGGCTCCACACAACGATCCGCTGTGGCGGACGGACTGCAAAACCGTCCAGGTGGGCCGCGGCTTCGCTGCCGATCACCGCGCCGGGGCCGGCAGCCAGAACGCCCGCCCACGCCCACGTCTGCCAGTCGGGCTCTCTGAGGGCGTAGACCCCTTGGCCCACATTCGTCCAGCTCTGCTCGCGGTGGCGGTCGATCACCGAGGGGGACATGCCCGCGGAGAGACACTCGACTCGGGTCAGGCAACCATCGCGCTCGGCTGCCATGGCCAGGAGCTCGTTGCTCGGATTCACTGCGCGTCGCACACCCGGACTGTGTGCACGACTGCTCGCACTTTTCGTCCGTGTGCCGATCTGTGGAGAATCCCGTCGCCGCGCTCGTCATCGGAGACGGTTCCGTCGGGTGCGTCCCTGATTCCGTCGTGATGGGCATCAGTTGTGCGGTGAACTCACCGGCGGATCGATGTCCATGAGGGGTGGGGCCGCCGTTCGGCCGGGAACATCGAGGTCCATGCGACGGGCGGGCTGGTGTATCGAGGTCCGTCAGCCTCCGCGCCCGTGCCCTGATCAATCTTCCGGGATGAGGCTGCCGACCGAGCAGCAGATCGATGTCCATCCTCGGGTTCCCTCGCGGGACGACCCGGGGGACAGGGGCCCGGGTCGTCAGCCGGTGGGGAGGCTCAGGGGGTGGGCATTCCGCCGGTCACCGCGAGCGTCTCGCCAGCGACATAGCTCGACTCCGGGGAGGCGAGGAAGACATACGCGGGGGCCAGCTCGGCCGGCTGCCCGCTGCGTCCCAACGGGGTCTGGGAGCCGAAGTGCGCCAGCTTCTCGTTGGGCTGTCCGCCGCTCGGCTGCAGCGGCGTCCAGATCGGTCCGGGAGCCACCGCGTTGACGCGAATCCCTTTGGGCGCGAGCTGCGCCGCCAGAGCCTTCGTGAAGCCGTTGATCGCGGCCTTCGTCGTGGCGTAGTCCAGCAGCACCGGGGACGGCATGTAGGCCTGCACCGAGGTGGTGTTGATGATCGTCGACCCCGGCTCCAGGAAGGGCACCGCCGCCTTGGTGACGTAGAACAGCGCGAAGACATTGGTGCGCATGGTCTGCTCGAACTGCTCGTCCGGGAGCTCCTCGATGTCCTCGCAGAACAGCTGCTTGGCGGCATTGTTCACGAGGATGTCCAGGCCACCGAGCTCGTGGACAGTCCTTTCCACGGCCTCGGAGCAGAACTGCCGACGCGACAGGTCCCCGCTGATCAGCACCGCCTTGTGGCCGGCTGTCTCGATCTGGGCGCGCACGTGCTGCGCGTCGTCCTCCTCCTCGGGCAGATAGGTGATCGCCACGTCCGCCCCCTCACGGGCGAAGGCGATGGCCACCGCAGCCCCGATCCCGGAGTCCCCGCCGGTGATGAGGGCCCGGCGCCCCACCAGACGCGACGAGCCCCGATAGCTCTCCTCGCCATGGTCCGCCCGAGGATTCAGCTCGGTGTCCTGACCGGGCTCGGGCACCTGCTCCTCGGGGGCCTCGACCTGCGGATATCGAGTCACCGGGTTCTCGAACGTGTACTGGCTTCTGGTCATGACTCCAGGCAACCACATCTCGGGGCCCGGACAGGAAGGCGGGGCGTCCCGGACGCCACGAATTCCCGCGCCCGCGCCCCGGCGCACCCCGTCGCACCATCGCCGGACCCCGTCGCACCATCGCCGGACCCCGTCGCACCATCGCCGGTCGCGGTCGAGCTGCTGCAGACCGGGAAGCACCGCCCCTTTGCCGTGGAGCCCCCTGCCGCCCCGGTCGGGCCCGATACTAGGGTGACGACATCCCGCAGTACCGGTCCCGGCCGGATCCAGCGGTTCGGCCAGGAACCGGACCCACTCGGGCGAGGAGAAGGATGAGCGTGAGCAGCACGGCGCGGCAGGACAGCGCAGGTCGGCCTGCCGGGTCCGACTGGTTGTCCTGGATCGCCGCCAGGGGCACCTCCGGCGCCCGTTTCGCCGAGTATGACTGGGCCTCCACCGAGCTCGGCCCGGTCGAGGGCTGGCCGACACCGCTGCGCGCCGCCGTGATGCTCTGCCTCAGCTCGCCGCTGGCCATGTCGGTGCGCCTCGGCGACGAGCTGCTGCTCGTCCACAACGACGCCTGCCTCGGTGCCCTCGGCCCGGGTGCGACGCTCGGCGCCCTCGGTGAGCCAGGTGAGGCGCTGTGGCCTGGCGACGCGTCCCACGACGGCGCCGATCTGCACCGGGTGATGTCCACCGGCACACCGCTGCTGGTCACCGACTGCCCAGTGACCTCCGCCGGCCCCTCCGGCACGCAGGAACGCCGGCTGAGCTGCTGCTGCATCCCGATCACGGCGGAGGACGCCACGGCGCTTGGCGTCCTGACGGTCTACTTCGACGACGACGCCGGCGCGCCCCGTGACCACCGTCTCGCGACACTCGTCGAGCTCGTGCACGAGGCTCTCGCGACGGTGCCGCCGGCGCGGCTGCCCGCGGCGATGATGGCCGTCCTGGCGCACAACCGGCTGGACCATCCCCGCGGAGTGCTCTACCAGCTCCCCCGGGACGGCGAGAAGGAGCCGCGCGAGCTCGCGCATTTCGGCGCCGAGATCCCGCCCGTCCGCAGCCTGGCCTTGGTCCGTTCCTGCGCGGACGACGGTCTGACCCATCGGGAGAGTCTTCCGGCCGGCTCGGCGCGGGATCCGTTGTACGCCCGGCCGCTGGTCGGGGTCACCGGCCGGCCGACCGGTCACGTCCTGGTCCTCGCCAGGCACCACGGCCGACCCTGGGACGACGACCTGGGCGGTTACCTCGACGTCCTGACGCGGCTGCTGGGCAGCGCGCTGGCCGGCCCGGGCGTCCGCGAGCAGGCCGGCACGCCGGGCGAGGTGGAGATCGAGTGGTCGTTCGGGGTCTTCGACGCGATGGAGGAGGCCGTCCTGGTCACCGACGGGTGCGGTGAGGTGCTCGAGGTCAACGGCGCCTTCACCGAGCTGCTCGGCTACGACATGGCCGACGGTCCCTTCCGGCCGCCCTACCCGTGGTTCCCGAGCGAGCGGGAGGACCCCGAGGCCTTCGCCAGGAACCACGAGATCGTCCCCGGCTCGCTGGCCACGATGAGCGAGGAGGAGGAGCTGCTCCTGCGCAGCAAGGACCGCAGGCCGTTGTGGGTGACCTGGGCCGCATCCCAGGCGTCGCGGCCGGGCGCGGATGCCGTCCGCTTCCTGCACATCATCCGCGACATCAGCAAGCAGCGGGACGCCCGCCAGCGCCGGGCATGGGCGGCGAAGATCAGCGCCGATCTCAGCTCGGCCGAGGAACTCGACACCCTGCTCGCGGTGGCGGAACACGGCTTCGGCGTGCTCTTCGACGGCGGCAGCACCATCCAGGCGAGCCTCGACGACGACGTGCCGATCCTGCTGTACCGGGGAGTGGTCTCCACCCCCGACGATCTTCCGGAGGCGGTCCGCACCGGGCTGGCCGGCCAGCGCAACCCGGATGCCCTGCATCCTCGTCCGGGCATCCTGCTGGTGCCGGCCAGTAACAACTCGAACTGCCGCGTCTGGGTGCAGTTCCCCCAGCCGCGCCGGATCTCGGCGGACGAGATGATCGTGGCCGATCTGTTGGCGCAGGCCTTCGCGCTGGCGGTCGACCGGGTGGTGACGGTCCAGACCGCGGGGCACCGGGAGGCAGGCCTGAGGCAGGCGCTCGACAGCCACCGGCTGATCGGCCAGGCCGTGGGCATTCTCGTTGAGCGCCACCGGTTGTCCACCATGGCTGCCTTCGAGAGGCTCAAGCGCACCAGCCAGAACCGCAACATCAAGTTGCGTGAGGTGGCCCGCCAGGTGACCGAGCAGGGGATCGACCCGGAGGACATCTGAGCGCCGCTCGCGCCCGGGCAGATCAACGTGCGGCGGAGGGTTGACCTGCCCGACGCCGGGGTAATTGTCGGCAGCAGGACCGAGGGCACAGGGGCGACAACGAGGAGGCAGCAGGCATGGCCGAAGTCATCGACGAGACCGTCACCGGAAAGTGCCCGGTGTGCGGCCGGGAGCTGCCCGAGAAGGGCAGGCTGAGGGCCGAGTACGACGCCCAGAACTACTGGCTGTGCAGCGAGGGCTGTCGCAAGGCCTTCCTCGACGCACCGGCGCGTTTCGTGGGGAACACCGCCAGCTGAGTGTTCCGGGGAAAGCCGTGGTGACCGGGAACTCCGGGCTTCCCATCTGGGGCGAGTTCGTTCCCGGCCTTGTCGCGCACACAGAAGGGTGGCAGGCTGGCAAGACGAGTTGCGGTTCAACCACGTGCCGACTCTCGGTGTTCCCAGGGGGCCGAAATGGCACGTGGATCGTCGTTGTCGACCGTCGCTGCTGGTCGTGAGGCCACCACCCGGCAGCTCTTCTGCAAGCTCGGCACAGTGGCCGTCGCCGACGGGAGGTCACGGATCCTCGCCGAGATCGCGACCGTCAACCTGCCGCTGGCCGATTCACTCGCCGCCCGCTATGTCGGCCGCGGCGTGGAGCGGGACGATCTCGTGCAGGTGGCCCGCACCGCACTGCTGCTGGCCATCCGCCGTTTCCGCCCCGAGCAGGGCATTCCGTTCGGGGTCTTCGCCGTCCCGACCATCACCGGCGAACTCAAACGCTATTTCCGGGACCACTGCTGGATGGTCCGGCCACCGCGGCAGATCCAGGAACTCCGCGCGCAGGTGGTGAACGAGCGTGACGAGGCCGAGCAGCACTCGGGTGGCGAGGTCAGCGTGCGCGAGCTCGGCGCCAGGCTCAACCTGGACGAGCGCCGGGTTGCCGAGTGCCTCGCCGTCTCGGCGAGTTTCCGCCCGCTGTCGCTGGACGCCGGCCCCGCCGATCGCGGTGGTGTGGGCGGCGCCGGGCAGCTGGCCGCCGAGGGTGACCTGGCCGAGCAGTACGTCCAGCGCCACGACCTGAGGGTGGCCCTGGCCCAGCTCTCGCTACGGGAAAGGCAGGTGCTGGTCTGGCGCTTCCAGGACGAGTGCAGTCAGCGCGAGATCGGCGAGCGGCTCGGGGTCTCCCAGATGCAGGTCTCCCGGATCCTCCGCGGGGTACTGCAGCGGGTGCGCGTGATGTTGGGCCCGGCGGAGCCGATGGCGAGCTGAGCCGGCGGGGGTTGTCGGGCAGACTGGGCCGCCAGCAGCCTCGGAGCCGCAGGCAGTCTGCTCAGCGCCGCTCGCGCAGCGTGGAGGCGAGCTCGCCGGCGAGCAGACCGGTGAGGATCTCGTCCACCGACTCGGGCAGCGCGATGCACCAGTTCGGATAGCTGCCCACGGTGCCCGGGATGTTCGGGCGCGCCCGAACCAGCGCGGCATCCTCCAGGGAGACGAGCACGATCCGGCTCGGGGAGTCGGCCAGAGCCTGGTGGCGGGCCAGTACCGCGCGGCTGATCTCGTCCCGGGTGACCTGTTCGGGGGGCTTGTCAGGATCGATTCCGGCGAGCTCGGCCACCGCCCGGCGGGTCTGGTCCACGGCGTGCCAGTCGGTCCGCTTGCCGATCATCCGGAGCTGCTCGGCGTCGAAACCGGTGAGCAGGCCGGCGAGGGTCGCCTGGTCGTGGGTCGACGAGGTACCCACGCACAGCACCGGGAAGTCGGCCGGCGGCACCCGGGCCGCCGAGCGGTTGGCGAGCATCCCGATGTCGCGCATGCTGCGCCTCACGCCGCTGGGCACGGTGCCCATGTCCTCACCGACGATCCAGGCGTCGGCCCGGCTCGCCTCAAGACGCAGGATCGCCAGCAGCGCGTCCACCGGGTAGTTCACATATATTCCCTGGGTAGGGGTCCCGTCGACCGGCACCCAGAAGAGCCGCCACATCTGCATCACATGGTCGAGCCGCAGAGCCTTCGCATGGCTCAGGGCCTGGCGGACCATGGCGACGAAGGGCGCGAAGTCGTCCGCGGTGAGCTTCTGGGGCTGGAAGGGCGGCAGTCCCCAGTGCTGTCCGTCAGGGTTGTGCAGGTCGGGCGGGCAGCCGATCTCGAAGTCGAAACAGAGGATGTCATGATAGGCCCAGGCGTCCTCGGAGCCGGCGTCGAAACCGACCGCGAGGTCGGCGATCACCTCGGCGCCGGACGAGCAGGCCGCGGCGTACTGCTGCTCGGCGACCCACTGGCACCAGGTGTAGAAGAGCACCCGGTCGATGTGCTCACGGGTGAAACGCGTGACCGCAGGGCTGTCGGGGCGCTGCATCTCCGCAGGCCACGAACGCCAGTCGGTGCTGTCGATGCTCTCGGCGATGGCGCACCACACGGCGAAGGTGCGCAGCGGATGTCCCCGCCGGGCGCAGTAACCACGCAGTTCGGGATTCGGCTCCCGGCGGACCACCTCCCAGATGCGCTCCAGGGCCCGCTTCTTCAGTTCCCAGACCCGCCCGCGGTCGATGATGCGGTGCTCGTTGAGCCGGCGGCCCTCGGCGGACAGCTCGCTGAGGTCCACCCGCTCCGCACCCGGGGCGTCGCCCGGCGCCACGTGCAGCAGATTGAGGAAGTGCCGGCTGGCCGGCGAATAGGGCGAGTCCTGGGGGGAGCTCACCGGCCCGACGGCGTGGACCGGTGAGACCTGGACGCAGTCGGCGCCCTGCTCCGCGGCGAGCCGGCAGATCATGGCGAGGTCGCGGAAGTCGCCGATGCCCCAGGACTGGCTGGACCGTGCCGCATAGAGCTGCACCTGCCATCCCCAGCCACGTCCGGGTGTGCGCAGCGTTTCCGAAGTGCAGATGACCAGGTGGCGCACACCCTCGTCGTCGTGCAGGACGTGGTAGCCCGGCTGCTCCACGGTGCCGTGCACCTGGATCTCCCGGCCGTCCTCGAGGCGCAGTGCGCCGAAGAGCTTGGGATGGAAGTGCCCGGGGGTGCAGACCAGGGCCTCGGGGATCGAGGCGAGGGAGGAGTCGAAGTGCCTGGCGACCAGCGCGAGGGTTGGTGCGGGCACCTCGACGGGCTGCCCCGAGGCGTCAATGTAGCTGCCGACGACGCCCAGCGGCGCCAGCTTCGTCAGCAGCCGTGTCCTCACGATGCGCTCCTGTCCACCACCGTCGATCGCCCAGGACGGACGGGCATCCTGATGATCGGCAGAACCCGGCCGGCCGCCGGGTATCGGGTACAGCGAACTCACCTCTCCAGATTACTGGCGCACCCCAGCCGCCTTCGGGGGGATGGGGGCTGTACGGCTGGGGTCGTTTCGGCATGTGCTCATCCATCGCCTGTCTGCCTGCAGAGGAACGCTCCGCACAGGACGTGGGGCACTCTCCGCCAAGAGCGGGTGTCGAACCGCAGGATCTCGGGAGTCGAGGAGCAACGCACGGTAGGCGCACCGTGTCTGCCCGGCCGCAAGACTCTCATCGCCGTGACGAATCCTGGCGTCGAGCACCATGAGATCCAGGTTCCCCTGGAGCGCCGACGGGCGGACGGAGCGTCCGTGACAGTCGCGGTGCCCTCTACAAGCGGGGCCCCGGGCCCCTACCGGTGGCAGGGGCCCGGGGCCTGTCTTGGCTGCTGACATTCTTTGGCTGTCGTCGCGCCCGGTGACCACGACGCGCTCGTGGGCACCGGCGGCACGATCAACGCTGACGCGCTCCGGCGCGACGCGCACGCGCAGCGCGTTGTTCGCGTGTGCGCGCAGGCATCCCGCCCGGTCGCCACCGTCTGCCACGGCCCCTGGCTCCTCATCACCTCCGGTCTCGCCTCGGAGTTTGTCAAGGCGGGTGAGGCCGGTGGGTGTTAGGCGGCGGGGTGGATCTCGTCGGCGGGTGGTGGGTCGATCCAGGCGGCCGGGTTCCGGTCGAGGATCTTCGGGCGTGTCTGCGCGCGGGTCCCGAATCGTCCCGGGTGTGCGCGGCGGGCGACGTCGAGGCCGGCGTCTCGGTCACGATCGATCTGGTCGGCGAGGCCGTAGCGTACGTCGGCGGGGGTGTGCATGCCGGTCCCGGTATGCCGGTGGTGGTGGTTGTAGGCGTTGACGAACTCGTCCAGGCACCGGCGGGCGTGGTTGAGGTCGTCGAATCGGTCGGGGAAGACGGGCAGGTACTTCATCGTCTTGAACAGGGCCTCGGAGTACGGGTTGTCGTTGGAGACGTGGGGTCGTGACCGGGACGCGGTCACGCCGAGGTCGGCGAGCAGGGTTCTGACGGTCTTTGATGTCATCGACGGGCCGCCGTCGGAGTGCACGACCTGCGGGGTGCCGTGGATCCCGAACGCATCGAGCATCATCTCTTTCGCGAGGATCCCGTCCTCGCAGGCATGCACGACGTAGCGGGGGAAGATGTCGATCATCACATACGCGTCGTAGTAGGTGCCCTTGACCGGCCCGGCGAGCTTGGTGATGTCCCAGCTGAGGACGTGCCCGGGCGCGGTCGCGAGAAGTTCGGGGATTTTCCTCGGCGGGTGTGTCGCCAGGCGGCGCCGCTCGCGCACCTGCGTGTTCTCGTGCAGCACCCGGTACATCGTCGAGACCGAACACAGGTACTGGCCGCGTTCGAGGAGGATCGTGTAGACCTGCAACGGCGGCTTGTCGACGAACTCGTCACTGTTCAGCACCGCCAGAACCTCAGAGCGCTCGGCGTCGGTGAGTTCAACGAGGGCGCCCATCAGGGCTTCTTCCGCTTCGGGTCGGTGTCCGCGCTCTCGGAAGTCTGCCCCAAGAGCGCATGCAGTTCTCCCATGATCTCCAACGCGGCCTCCGCTGTATCACTCTCCTTCTCGGCCTTGCGCAGCTGCGCCTTCAGTCGGGCGTTCTCCGCCTGCACGGCGGTCGGCCGGCCGACCGCCTCACCTGGGTTCTTGCCCTCGAGAAGACCGGCGTCGCGCTGCCGGCGCCACTCCGAGATCAACGACGAGTACAGACCCTCACCGCGCAGGAACGCAGCGCCCTGACCGGTCTCACACGCGGTCTCGTACTCCGCGAGGTACATCAGCTCCTGTCCGGGCGTGAACGAACGACGCCGGACCGGGCCGTCAGGGTTGGAGGGTGCGCTCACGACTCCATCATCGGTCGCGGTCGCCGCGATGGGGATACTCAAACTCATCGAACAGATGATCCTTCAACTCGCCCTGCAGGGCGAGTTGCTATGAACCGGCAGACTCACCCAACCCTGACACGCAGGGCCTCGGGCAAGGGCCTGACGTCATGGAAATCGCTCGCCGACGACCTACGTCATGTTGGAGCCGAATGGATCGACGAGCCGCCCGTGCGGGACGTCACCTGCGGCTGGGAGCTCATCACGTCGAGGGTCCCGGGTGAGCTCGACAGATTCGTCGTCTCGCTCGAAGACGGGTTGTCAGGAACCGGGGATTCGGTGGAATAGGCCTCCTGATCCCGTGACACTCGTGAGGGATGCTGATCCCGTGACACTCGTGAGGGATGCCGTTGCGGGTTCCGCGGGAGTGACGACCTAGAATTGAATCGGGCACGCCAGCCGCACAGAGACGGCGGGTGGTGTTCCTGTCCAGCTACCGGACATCGGGACGGAACTGAACAAGTAAGTGAGACGACTGATCGAAGGGACCAACCGCCAGTTCATGGTCGCCAGCCACGTGGATCCGTCAAACAGCGTTGTACCTTTTGGGACAGCGATCCGGAGTTCTCCTGCATGAACGGTGCTGGTAGACCACGTGCGGTCGTCATCACGGTGTCCGACCGGTGTTCGCGCGCGGAGGCTGAGGACCTGTCTGGCCCATTGGCCGCCACGCTGCTGGCCCAGTTCGGTATTGTGGTCGACCCTGTGGTTGTCGTCCCGGACGGAGTTCTCCCGGTCCGATCGGCCATCGAGGCCGCAGTTTCCTGCGGTTCTGCCCTGGTTCTCACCACCGGCGGGACCGGTGTTGCAACCCGTGACTGGACCCCTGAGGCCACCGCACCCCTGTTGGACATGAGGCTGGACGGCCTGGCTGACGCGATCCGTCGGCAAGGAACTTCGCACGTGCCGACCGCGCTACTGAGCCGGGGTCTGGTGGGGATCATCGGGCGGGGACCTGATGCAACGTTTGTGGTCAACGCACCTGGTTCGCCTGACGGGGTGCGCGACGCGGTCGCAGTGCTGGGGCCGTTGTTCGGACATCTGCGCGAGCAACTTGCCGGAGGAGACCATCCCCACCTGCGCTGACGGCGGGTCAGTGGTCGGGCCGGGTCCACTCCCCGGATCGCCCACCCGTCTTGTGAATGATCTTGGCTTCGCGGATCACCGCCGTGCGATCGACGCCCTTGACCATGTCCACCACCGCGAGTGCCGCGACGGCGGCAGAGGTGAGGGCTTCCATCTCGACTCCAGTGCGGTCCGCTGTGCGGACAGTTGACCGGATCGCGACGTGGTCTACCTCGAGTGTCACGTCGACCTGGCAGCTGTGCACGCCGATCACATGAGCCAGCGGCAGCAGGTCGGGGGTGCGCTTGGCGGCCTGGATACCTGCGATTCTCGCCACCGCCAGCACATCCCCCTTAGGGACTCGACCCCCGCGGAGCGCTGCCATGATCGGCTCCGAGCAACCGACCTCAGCGACGGCGGTGGCTTCGCGGATGCTGGGTTGTTTGGCGGTGACGTCCACCATGAAGGCATCGCCGCGAGCGTTCAAGTGCGGCAGCCGGATTGCGGCGTTGTTCGTGTGGTCGTTCATGCCATGCCTCCCGGGCGCGTGGGGATCATTCGTAGGGGGTCTCCCGGCCGCACGTGGTCGACGCCGACCGGCACCCTCACCAGGCCATCCGCTAGGGGGAGGGAGGCAACCAAGTGGGAACCTGAAACGAGTCGGTGGATCGGGGCGATCGTGGTGGCGCCGGTCATGCTAACCGGGACGAATTGGGTCTTCTCTGCTGGTGACCGCCACGCGGCACTGGCAACAACGTCCACCTCGGCGGGGCGGCCATCATGTCTGCGGCCAGCCATCACCGAGATCACACCCGCAACATAAAGTTGGAAGGACACGAAGACCGACACGGGGTTTCCTGGCAGGCACAGCACAGGTACCTGTCGTCCACCTACGAGTGACGTGCCGGCACCCTGTGGCCCGCCGGGCTGCTGGGCGACATGATGGAAGCACATCGTCGGTCCTGTCAGGGCCTGGCGGACCACTTCGTAGGCACCCGCAGAGATTCCTCCCGCGGTGATGACCAGGTCCACGGCAGCCCACGAGCGGAGCGTGGCGAGCAGGGAGGCCGGATCGACCAAGCCGGCCAGGAGCACGCCGTTGGAGTCGGGAATCTGTCCGGGCCGCGGCTGTCTTCCGGGGTCGACGAGTTCGTCGCCGGTGGTGATGATGCCGACCCGTGGTCGCGGATGCACGCGCAGTCGGCCGTGACCGGTCGATGCGGCGCAAGCCAGGGCCATCGCATCGAGCACCCGACCTGCCAACAGGACAGTACTGCCGACACTGACGTCTTCCCCTACGGCCCGGATGTTGGCGCCTGCGGCAGGCGCTGCGTGGAATTCCACGCAGTCGGGCGGCTCTGTGGTGCCCGGCGCGTGGTTGGTCTGTTCGACCTTGACCACGGTGTCGGCACCGGCGGGGACCGGGGCGCCCGTCATAATTCGCCACGCGGTACCGGGCGCCAGCTCGTGCGGTTCCGTGTCACCGGCGGGAATGTCGCCGGCCACCGGCAGAGACACGGGTTGTTCCGCGGTAGCTCCGGCGATGTCGGCATGGCGCAGTGCGAAGCCGTCCATCGCGGAGTTCGTGAAGGGCGGCACGGGGAAGAGAGCGGTGAGCGACTCGGCGAGAACCGCACCCAGGCATCCCTGCTCAGATGAGCTCGGTTCGGCCAACAGCGGCCACACCACTGCGGGCAGCGGACGGCCCAGAGTCTCTACGAATGCCCAGTGGTCCTCGACTGTTGGCGTCTGCGTGATTCTCATCCCAGCCCGGCCCAGACGTGAGAGCCGTCCTGAAGTGTCTGGCTCTTCCACACGGGCAGACGCAGCTTCACGGTGTCGACCAGTGCGCTGGCGGCGCCGAAGGCCTGACCGCGGTGCTCAGCACCGATGACGACGACCATAGCGGCCTCGCCGACGCGTAGGTGTCCCGTGCGGTGCCAAGCCTCAACTCGGTGTACCCCCTGGTCGTGCGCCGCCGCCTCGGCCAGATCTTGCAGAATCGTGGCGGCCAGCGGGTGGGCTGAGTAGTCGATGGCCGTGACGTCCATCCCAGCATCGTGGTTCCGCACCACGCCCACGAAGCTGACCACGGCACCGCATCGGTCGTCCTCTACGGTGGCGCAGATGCTCGCCACGTCGAGGGCGTCGGGAACGACACCGGTGTGAACGATTTGGATCATGGGGCTCCTGTGGGGAGAAGGTCTGTGTCGGGTTCGAGGGATGCCGGGCGCCTGCAGCGGAGGACCTGCTGATAGGCATGCGGGTGAACCGGCCTTCTTGGCCACTGGCTGCTCAACCGCCGGCGAAGGGCGGCAGCACGTCGACGAGGACGCCGTCGGCGATCCGGTCCTGGCGGTCGGCCTGTTTCTGGTCGACGAAATAGCTGCTGACCGCCAGGATTGATGTCAGCTCGGGATGGCTGTCCGCCAGTTCGTCCAGCAACTCACCGAGAGTGGCCGGCGCTGACCCGGGCTCGAGTTCCTCGACTCGACGGCCTGCCGCTTCGACGGCGCCGCCGTAATAGCGAATGGTTGTCACGATTTGCCTCCTGTGGGGTGTGGAGCGTTCGGTGAGGAGCACCAGGCAGCGCATCGGGTTCTCGGCGTCAGGGAGATACTCCATGTCGGCGATGTCGGTGGCGGTGAGTTGCAAGACCCGTTCCACCATGCCTCGGCGCATCTCCAGGGCCAGGGGGTCGGGATTCCCGGGATCGGTCAGTGGGCAGGCATTGAGCACGAGCGCCGTGTCGAGCTCGGGGTGGGGCACTGCCGCGAAGCCGAAGGCAGTGAGGAACATCCGGATCTTGTCCATGTGGTTGCTCAGACTGAATCCATCTGGTACAGGGGCGCCCCTTGCATGGTTGGGCACGTGCATGGACTCGAGCGCCTGTTCACCCCAGTTTCGGCCCATCTGCTGGGCTGCGGATGCCGGATCGAGCGTCGAGGTGCGCAACCAGTCGAATACCGCGCCGCTGACCTGGCTGAGCATTTGGGCAGGGAAGTTCGGATCCGCCGGAGTGAAGGTTGTGTAGCCCAATGCGGGACGGCCCCGGCCTCTTGCAGGCAACTGCTCACGGGTCACCAGGCCGAGTTCCAGCAGGACGTCCAGCGTCTCGCGGACCGAGCTGACGTGCAGGTCGCTCTCCTGGGCCAGTTCTGTCACCGTCACCGGATCGATGTGGGTCGAGAGTCTGTGCAGCAATGTGTGTTGTGCCGTCGTCAGCTGGGCCACTGTGGCGAGCACGGCATCGAGACTGCGAGGCGCGCCTTCCTGCGAGGTGCTGCCGGGGAGGGCGGTCCCCTGCGACACGGTGGACTCATCGTCCGGCCCATCGGTGGTTGTGGTCATCACTGTCATCGTGCCTGTCGTTATCTGGTCGCCATCATCGTGCAGTTTCGGACGTTCGGGCGGGTCCTGCTCACCACCCGCGGGGTTTCGGCGCGGCGGCGATGCCCTCGTCCTTTGAACGGTAGACAACATAGGGCCTCGTGATGTATTCCACCGGCGCGGAGACGACATGAACCAGTCTGGTGAAGGGCCACACGCAGAACAGCACCATCGCGGCGGCGATGTGCAGGCGGTAAGCCAGCGGCACGTCGACCATGAGTGCTGGCTGCGGAGTGAGCGACGGGATCGAGCGGAACCAGATGCTGATCGTCTCCCGGTAGTTGTAGCCCCCGGTCGGGCCGAAGATTTGTTCGGTCACCGTAGCCGTGGTGCCCAGGATGATGGCCAGGCAGAGCAGCACATAGGTGAGGATGTCCATCCTGCTGGTGGCCAACCGTACCGACTTCACGACGATCCGTCGATAGAGCAGCCCGCCCAGCCCAACCAGGGTGACCAGGGCGGCCACTGCCCCGATCCAGGTGGCACCCAAGTGGTAGAGCTCCTCGGAGATGCCAAGGGTCTGCGTCCAACTTTGCGGCACGGCCAGCCCCACGACATGGCCGGCAGCCACGAACAGAATGCCGAAGTGGAACATCGGGGAGGACCAGCGCAGCAGGGCTCGTTCCTGCCACTGGCTGGACCGGCTGGTCCAGCCGTACTGGTCCGTGCGAAAACGCCAGATCATCCCCCCGATGAGCAGGACAATCGACAAATAGGGCAGCACGGCCCATAGCAGGATGTCGACGGCAGACATGTCAGTCACCTCGTCTCGAGAGTCAGAGCGGTAGTGCCCGAGGGACTGCCGATGCCCACCATTTCCGTCGGTGGCCCTTGGTTGATCATGCTCCGGTAGGCGGCAAGCGTGCGTTCGTCGGGTTCCGGCAAGGTCATGAGGAGCGCGTCGAGAAGATGGGCATAGGGAGAGTCACCACTGTGCAGGGCGGTGCGGACGACCTCCAGGCACTCGCGGTTGGCCTCCAGCAGGCGCTCGCCGTCGTCGGAGTCCGCCAGTGCGCAGAACTCCAGTACAACCGGCAGATGGTCGGGCAATTCCTCGCGGGCCATCTCGAAGCCAGCCCGCAGCATCACCTCGCGGAAGGCCAGGATCGCCTGCCCCCTGGCACGAGTGTCACCGTGGGTGTAGTAGGTGAGCCACAGGGCGCACTTGCGACGCTGGTCGAAGGTGCGGACGTAGTGCTCCTGCAAGGCGCGCAGACCCCAGCTCTGCGCAGTCGCACAGAAGGACTCGAGTTCGTCCCGCAGCACGCCGGGCAGCGAGTCCGATCCGGCCCGGACGCCGGCAATCTCATCGTCGAGGCGTTCGTCGGGGTAGCCCAGCAGCAGCGAGCAGGCCATCTGCACCACGCGGCGCTGGTCGCGGCTCGTCGCGATCCTCTTCCCTGCCGCCTTGGGATACGCGCGCTCGGCGCCCCTGCGTAGCTTCACGGCCATCACAAGACCTCCAGCGGAAGCGAGGTGCGCCCGGAAGCCCTGTTCTGGGACGCCATGCCGTGGAAGGCCTCGGTGTCGTAGGAGACCGGGCAGCCTTCCAGCTGGGAGATGCCGCGGGGCATCTCCGGGTGGTTGGTGGGGATGACATAACGATCGTCGTACTTTGCGATGGACAACAGCCGGTACATCTTCTGCACCGCCCCACCGTCCATGCCGACCGCGGCGGGGATCGACTCGTCACCCGGATTGCCCATGAAGACGTCGCGCATGTAGGAGCGCATCGCGGCGAGGCGGCGCAGGCTCAACTCCACCGGCGCGGTGTCCCCGGCGGAGAAAAGGCCCGCGAGATATCCCAGTGGGATGCGCATCTGGGAGATGGCGCTGAGCAGCACCTTGTGGTTCTCACCCTCGTTCCCGCTGGCCGTCACCGCGTCGACGACCGGGCTTAGCGGTGGCACGTACCAGACCATCGGCAGCGTCCGGTACTCCGGGTGAAGTGGCAGCGCCACCCCGTAGGTGCTGATCAGGTCCCAGACCGGAGACTGCTGAGCGGCCGTGATCCAGGAGTGAGGGATGCCGTTGTGCTGTGCCGCGGCGACGACCTCGGGGTCATGCGGGTCGAGCATGATCTCGCGCTGGGCGCGGTAGAGGTCCTGCTCGTTCTCCTGGCTGGCGGCCCAGCTCACCCGGTCGGCGTCATACAGGATGACGCCGAGGTAGCGCAGCCGGCCCACGCAGGTCTCTGAGCAGACGGTCGGCTGGCCGATCTCCAGCCGGGGGTAGCAAAGCGTGCACTTTTCTGCCTTGCCGGACTTGTGGTTGAAGTAGACCTTCTTGTAGGGACAGCCCGAGACGCACATCCGCCAGCCCCGGCACTTGTCCTGGTCGACGAGCACGATGCCGTCCTCGGTGCGCTTGTACATGGCGCCCGAGGGACATGCCGAGACGCAGGTCGGGTTAAGGCAGTGCTCGCAAATCCTCGGAAGGTAGAACATGAAGGAGTCCTCGATGGTCTTGGACACCTGCAGGTTCATCTTCTTCAGTACCGGATCGTTGTCGAGAGTCTCCATCGAACCGCCGAGATCGTCGTCCCAGTTCGGGCCCCACTCGACGGTGTCGATGTGGTCACCGGTGATCTGAGACGTGGCACGGGCCACCGGCGCCGCACCGGAATTCTTGGGAGCCGACAGCAGCTTGTCGTACTCGTAGGTCCAGGGCTCGTAGTAGTCCTTCATGCCGGGCAGCGCAGGGTTCGCGAAGATCTTCGCCAGCGAGCTGAACCGTCCGCCCTGGCGCGGCACGAGCCTGCCGCTGCCGGTACGCTTCCAGCCGCCCTTCCACTTGTCCTGGTCCTCCCAGCCCCGCGGGTAGCCCACGCCGGGACGGGTCTCGACATTGTTGAACCACATGTACTCGGTGCCTTCGCGGTTGGTCCACGCCTGCTTGCAGGTGACCGAACAGGTGTGGCAACCGATGCACTTGTCCAGGTTCATGACCATTGCGATCTGCGCCATGACCTTCATCAGAACTGCACCTCCTGGTTGCGACGGCGGATCAGTGTGACCTCGTCGCGCTGGCTTCCGGTGGGGCCGTAATAGTTGAACGCGTAGGAGAACTGGGCGTAGCCGCCGATCAGATGGGTCGGCTTGATGGCGATCCGGGTCAGCGCATTGTGGATGCCGCCGCGCTTGCCGGAACTCTCGCTGAGCGGGGTGCCCATGGTGCGCTCCTGGGCGTGGTACATGAAGACCGTGCCTGCCGGGATGCGGTGGGAGACCACGGCGCGTGCGGTGACGATGCCGTTGCCGTTGCGCGCCTCGACCCACTCATTGTCGTGGACGCCGATCAGCTCTGCGTCCTGGGGACTCATCCAGATCGTCTGGCCACCGCGCCCCAACGAGAGCATCTGCGGGTTGTCGTAGTAGGACGAGTGGATGGACCACTTGTTGTGCGGGGTGAGATAGCGAACGGCCACCTCGGCAGTGCCCCGAGAGGTCTGGTGGCTCCAGCCAAGGGGGTGCTCGCCGCTCAGCGCGGCGCGGTTCAGGGGCGGTCGGAAGATTGGCAGCGCCTCGCCCATGTCGCGCACCCACTCGTGGTCCAAGTAGAACTGTGGACGGCCGGTGAGGGTGTGCCATGGCTTGGAGCGTTCGACGTTGACAACAAAGGCCGAATAGCGACGGCCACCGTGTTCTGACCCGGACCACTCCGGGGAGGGGATCACCGCTCGCGGCTGGATGCGGGTGTCGTCGAAGCTGATGTGCGTTTCCTCGTCCCCCTCGGACAGGTCGGCGAGTTTTCCACCGGTGCGCTCCTCCAGGGTGCGGAAGCCCTGCGTGGCCAGCCGTCCGTTGGTCGTACCAGAGAGCAGGAGGACGGCGTCCGCCGCCTTGATGTCGGTGTCCACGAGCGGGCGTCCGGCGCCGGCCCCGGCATCGGATTCGGCCCGGCCGTTTGTTTCGCCGAGCTTGGCGACCTCCGCGTTGGGCCGGAAGAGCACACCCTTGGTCACCATCCCCACCTTGTCCAGCAATGGCCCGAGCGTGTCGAACATGTGACCGATCTGGGTGTAGTCGCGTTCGACCGTCGCGATCTTCGGCATGGTCACGCCGGGGATCCACTGCCCTTTGTCGGGCACGAGGCCGCCCGGTCCGGCCATCTCGTCTGCCGTGTCATGGCTGAGCGGAGTGGCCACCACGTCCAACCGGGTGTCGAGATGGCCTGGGGCCATCTTGGCCACCAGGTGAGCCAGCACCTGGAACGTCTCGAAGTCTGTCCTGGCTTCCCAGAGGGGGTCCACCGCTGCATTGAAGGAGTGCACGAAGGGGTGCATGTCGGTGCTCGATAGGTCGTACTTCTCGTACCAAGTGGCTGCCGGCAGCACGACATCGGAGTGCAGTGTCGTGGAAGTGTTTCGGAAGTCCGCCGTCCACAACAGGTCGAGCTTGCCGGACGGGGCCTCGTCGCGCCACGTCATCGACGATGGCCGGTCATCTTGGGGTAGCTCCTCGGCGCTCACGTCATTGGCGGCACCGAGCATGTGCTTCATGAAGTACTCGGTGCCCTTGGCGCTGGAGCCGAGCAGGTTCGTGCGCCAGTCGGCCAGGATGCGTGGCACATTCTCTGGGGCGTCCGGGTCCTCGGCCGCGAAGTGCAGCCGCCCGGCGCTCAGTTCGGTCGCGACGTATTCGCTCGCGCTCATCCCCGCCTCGGCGGCCTGACGTCCTAGGTCCAACGGTGAGCGATCGAAGGTCGGGTAACTCGGCATCCAGCCACGTTGGGCCGATTCGACGAGGCAATCGGCGGTGGTCTTGCCGGTGAGTTTTCCGGCGCCGAGCGGGTTCGCCATCGCCTCGGCAGACATGTCGTCGTAGCGCCACTGGTCGGTGGTCAGGTAGAACCAACCGGTCGCGATCATCTGGCGGGCCGGGCGTTGCCAATCTAAGGCGAAAGCGTAGTTTGACCAACCTGTCAGCGGGCGGACCTTCTCCTGTCCGACGTAGTGTGCCCAACCACCGCCGTTCACGCCCTGGGTCGCGCACATCGTGGTGAGAGCGAGGAAGGTCCGGTAGATCTGGTCGGCATGGAAATAGTGGTTGACGCCGGCGCCCATGACGATCATCGAGCGACCGCCGGACTCCAGCGCATTCAGCGCGAATTCGCGGCCGATCTTCTGCGCCGCGCTGGCCGCGACCCCGGTGAATTCTTCCTGCCAGGCGGGCGTGCCCGGCGTCGAGGCGTCGTCGTAGCCGCTCGGCCACCGTCCCGGCAGACCTGGGCGGCCGACCGCGTACTGGGCGAGCAGCAGGTCGTAGACGGTGGTCACCAGATGACCACTGATCCGACGGGCCGGCACGCCCCGGTACACAACGCCGCCACCGACGCTGGCCTGACCGGGCGCCGACGGGAGGTCGAAGCGGGGTAGGGCAATCTCAATCGGCTGCCAGTCGTCGGTGTCCATGAGACTCATCGCCGGGTCGACGTCGTTCAAGTCGAGATTCCAGTGACTCGCTCCCTGCTCACCGAAGTGGTCGGCGAGCGTGCCACCGGGGTCCTTTACGGTGCCGTCGGCATCGAGCACGAGCGGACGGAAGGCGCTGTTCTGGGTGCGTTGCGTCGTGCCGGCAGGCATCTTGTCGGCGGTGAGGAACTGCCCGGGTGTGTACACCGCCTTGTCTGACTCGTCGAGTTCGATGAGGAAGGGCGCGTCGGAGTAGCGGCGCATGTAGTCCAGGAACATTGGCTCGTGCCGGGCCACATGGAACTCGCTGAGGATCACGTGGCCCATTGCTTGGGCAAGCGCACCATCGGTGCCTGGCTGGACGCGCAGCCAGTCGTCGGCGAACTTCGTGTTGTCCGCGAAGTCGGGCGAGACTACGACGACCTTCTGGCCGTGGTAACGGGCCTCGGTCATGAAGTGAGCATCCGGGGTGCGGGTGACCGGAATGTTCGAGCCCCACATGATCAGGTACTGCGCATTGAACCAGTCTCCGGACTCCGGCACGTCGGTCTGGTCGCCGAAGACCTGCGGGCTGGCCGGCGGCAGGTCGGCGAACCAATCGTAGAAAGACAGCATGGGCGAGCCGATCAGCTCGTGGAAGCGCGAGCCGGCGCCGTAGGAGATCATGCTCATCGCCGGGATGACGGAGAAGCCGGCAATTCGGTCAGGCCCGTAGCGCTCGATGGTGTGCACATAGGCGGCCGCGATGATCTCGGTGGCCTCCTCCCAGCTGACCCGGACCATCCCCCCGCGTCCGCGAGCTGACTTGTAGGCGCGGGAGCGCGCCGGGTCCTCGACCACGTCGGCCCAGGCCAGCACCGGATCGCCCAGCCGATCCCGGGCCTCGCGGTAGGAGTCGAGCAGGACGGAGCGCACATAGGGATGCTTGATCCGAGTGGGGGAGTACTCGTACCAGCTGAACGAGGCACCGCGCGGGCAACCGCGCGGTTCGTACTCGGGCATGTCGGGGCCAGTGGTGGGGTAGTCGGTCTGTTGCGATTCCCAGGTGATGATCCCATCCTTGACATAGATCTTCCAGGAGCACGAACCGGTGCAGTTCACTCCGTGGGTGGACCGGACGACCTTGTCGTAATTCCAGCGTTGGCGGTAGAAGGTGTCGGCCTTGCGTCCGCCATCCAAGAAGATCTGCCGAGTGTCCTCACTGGCCTTGCCGCGGCGCAACCAGGAACCGAGCCGAAACAGCGCATCGCCCTTCTCGGCGTCGGTGGCTTTCGGCGGGCTGGTTGCGGGGTCAGTGGCGGTCTTGTCCGGCAGATGAGACGTCGCGTTGCCCTGTCCGGGGCTCTGGTTGGTGGACATCAGTTCCTCCTGGCCGGCCGGGTCATCAAAGTGATCCGGCCTCGGTGGTGAGCCTGAATCGGTCGTGGACGTGAGGGCGTTGAGCGCTGTTCCCCGTCTCAGCCGGGGAAGGGCGCATTGGGACGGGCGTAGCGCAACCAGCAAATGACCACGCACAGCACGGCATATGCGGCGGATATCCAGAACCAGGTTGCAGCAGGCATGGTGGTGAGCGCAACGCCCACGAAGAAGGGGCCGAAGCTCGCGATGGCGGCGGTGAAGCCAATTGCGCCGCCGGTTTGCTTCTTGGGCATGATCATCGGGAGTTGCTTGAAGGTTCCGGCGTTGCCAATGCCGGCGAAGAAGAACATCGCAAGCATGAACCACAGGAATCCGGTGAACTCGCCGGGGCTGTCCGGCGTGAGGAACATGGCGGTACCGGCGAGGGTCACGGCCATCCCGATGCCCGAAACAAGTGTCCACACGGCGCCACCGAAGCGGTCACACAGGGGGCCCCAGGCGACTCGTACGAGGGAGGCGATGAGCGGTCCGAGGAAGGCGTAGGCCACACCTGAAGGCAAGCCCGAGGTGCCGGCGAAGCGACTGGCAGATCCGAAGGTGTTGTTGATGAGCAGCCCGAACTGGGCACTGAACCCGCTGAACAGGCCAAAGGTCATTACGTACATCATGGTCATCAGCCAGGTGTCCGGGTTGGAGAAGATATCGATCTGCTGGCGAAAGTTCGTCTGGACGGGCACGTCCTTGAGCAGGGTGAAGGCCAGGATGGCGGCGACAATGGTCCAGGGCACGAAGAAGACCGCCACGTTGTGCACCCAGAGGGTGCCGGTGTGGGTGGTTTCCGGCGCCAGCCAGGTGATGCCGAAGAGCCCGAAGCCCATCAGAAAAGGGCCGATGAACTGGATGATCGACATTCCGAGATTGCCGATACCAGCCTGGATACCCAAAGCCGTGCCCTGCAGACGCTTGGGGAAGAAGTAGCCGGTGCTGGGCATGTAGCCGGAAAATGAGCCGCCGCCGATACCGCAGGTGAAGGCGAGCAGCAGGAGCACCGGATAGCCGGTGCTTGTGTCACGGACAGCGACGAACCAGCCGAACATCGGGATCAGGTAGAGAAGCGCGCTGTAACCGATGAGTCGACGAGTGCCCACGATGGGCGGCAGGAACATGTAGACGAGCCGGATGAAGCCACAGGACAGGCCTGGCATGGAGGTGAGCCAGTAGAGCTGGGACTTGGTCAGGTGGAAACCGATCTCGTTCAGCTTCGGCGCGATGGCGCTGACCAGGTACCAGACGCAGAACGCCAGGATCATGGAGTAGGTGGTGATCGCAAGGGTGCGCCAGGCGAGTCTTGAATCCCAGGTGTCCTTGTTCTCGGGGTCCCAGGTGGCGAGAACTCGTGGTGAGCCGCTCATGACACTCCTTGTCGACGCGGAGGCGTAACGCCCCATTGCTCCCAATTCAGAGGGAACATACCACACAAAATGCCAGTAGATCGGGCCATTTGCCCAATCACCCACCGATCCGGCTCATCGTGCGGGAGGGGACCGCGAAGTCCGAACTGTCCAGCCCGTGGGCCAGCGGCTTGGCATGCATCGCGGTGCGCCAGATCTCGGCCAGTTCGCGGTCGTCGGCGCCGTGGCGCATGGGGCTCCTCAGGTCTGTCTCCGCTGTGGAGAACAGACAACTGCGAATCTGGCCGTCGGAGGTGAGCCGGGTGCGGTCACAATGATCGCAGAAGGGCTCGGTGACGGAGGCGATGATCCCGACCGTCCGAGACGGGTCCGCGTCCACGGACCAGAGCCGGGCCGGTGCATGCGGGTCAGTCCCGGGCACGGGTTGTAACTTGTGGTTCGTGGCGAGCAGCCCCAGGATGTCCTGGCAGGTGAACACATCCTCCTTGTGCCAGGTATTCGCCGGCCCGATGGGCATCTGCTCGATGAAGCGCAGTTCGATGCCGGCGCTGAGACAGAAGTCGAGCAGCGCCGGCGCGTCGGCGTCGTTGATGCCGCGGAGGATGACGGCATTTACCTTGATGGGCGCCAGACCTGCCTCGCCGGCGGCCCGCAGGCCGACCAGCACGTCGCTCAGCCGGTCACGCCGGGTGATCTGCGCAAAATGACGTGGATCGGTGGTGTCCAGAGAGACGTTGACCCTCCGCAGACCCGCCCTGGAGAGCGGGCCCGCCCGGTGGACCAAGCCCATCCCATTGGTCGTGAGTGCCAGATCAGGGGCCTCGCCCGTGTCGGTGCGCAACCGCGCACAGGCGGCGATGATGTCTTCCAGACCGCGGCGCAGCAGAGGTTCCCCGCCGGTGAAGCGGAGCTTGCGGATTCCGAGCTCACGGATCGCCAGCGTGCACAGCCGAATGATTTCGTCGTCGGTCAGGGTTGACTCGCCAGGAAGCCACTCCAGCCCCTCAGGGGGCATGCAGTAGCTGCAGCGCAGATTGCAACGGTCGGTCAGGGAGACGCGGAGGTCCCGGGCGACCCGCGCGAAACGATCTCGCAGCAGACCGCCTGTCGAAACTTCTCGCGAGCTCGGCACGAGTCCACCATACCCAGATTTGTGACGGACTAGGTCATCGAAAATCACGATTCTTCTGTGTCCGTGACTTCAATGGATTACTGATGTCCATCATGTGCTTGGAGTCCGCGCCCGCCTTGCTAGCCTCGATTTTTCATGGGTGACCGCTGAGTAGGGGTTCGGTGGCGGTGCCGCCGAACTGGGGTTGATTCTGGCATGCGGGTGTGACGGTCTGCCGCGTGTCGGTGCGGGGGCCGGGCTGTCCAGGCCGGGTTCTTTCTGGTCATGGGCGGGTATGGGCAAGCCAGCGGCTATCGGGCGGGGGCCGGCAGGCTCCGCAGGGCTCCGATAGCGGCGACGACGGTGCCGGCCCACCGGTGGCGGTCCGAGACGTGCAGCACAGTGCGGCGCCCGGAACGGGCCAGGGTGGCGGGGATCGACAACAGTCGGTGGCGCAGCCTCTTCGGCTCCCACCGCCGTGCTGGGGCTTCGGCGTGAGCCAAGAGTCCCATCCATGCCATCAGGTCGGCGGCCATCGCCACGATCTGGCACCAGATCCGGTTTTGTCCGAAGCCGTGGAGCGGCAGATTCGCCAGGCCAGTGTCCTTCGCGTTGCGGATCCGGTCCTCGCACCGCGCCCGGCGCCGGTGACGGACCTCCAGATCGGCCAACTGGCCTGTCCTCGTGTTGGTTGCGAAGGCGGTCAGCCGGTAGCCGTCCACATCGTCGAACCGCAACTGGGCACCCGGATGGGGCCGTTCCCTGCGCACGATGACCCGCATACCGGCCGGCCAGCCACCCAGGTCCAGCAGGCCGGTGAACTCGGCGATGTCGGCGCCCTGGCGGACCTGTCCGTCGCTGTTGTAGGCCGGGGTCTACACGTCCTCGGGGATCGTGGCATACAGGTCTGGGGTGTCGGCGGGCAGGGTGAACCCGACCGAGTAGGAGACCTGGCGGCGCACGAGTTCATCCACTGTCTGATGGGTGGATCCGGCCCCGTCAATACGGACCAGGACTTTACGGCCGGGCCGGGGCCCGACCCCGGCCTGATCCAGGGCCGCCCGGATCACCGCTTTGTGGTCGGCGGCCGTGTTCGAGCCGGCGTTACCCGACCGCAGCATGATCACCGCGGCCTCCCCGGATCCGCGGGATCCGTGGTCGATGAACGCGCACAACGGGTGGTGGCCGAACCCCTTCTTGAACGTCGGGGCCGCCTGTTCCTTCTCGGAATGGGCGGTGACCAGGGTCGCGTCCAGGTCGATGATCAACGGATCGGTGACGCTGACCCCGGCATCCGGTGCGTGGGTCCCGGCCAGGTCCCACACCCTGCGGCGGGCCGTCCTGCGGGCCCGGGCGATCGCCTTCTCCACAGCGTCCGCATTGTCGCCGAGCAGTCCGATCAACCGCGAGACGGTCGGGTCAGAGGCCACCGGCCCGTAAACCCCGGGCTCGGCGCGGATCTCGGCCAGGTCCGACAGGCAGTCCCCGCCGGCCGCCAGGGACAGGGCCAGATCACACAGGATCTTGCCCGGATCATGGCTCGCCAACGGCCTGGACCACCTGGCCAGGGCCTTGCTCAGTTCCCGGTCCAGCCCGCACGCGCGGATCGTCTCGACCAACAGGATCCCTCCGGCCTGGCCCACCGCCGGCACGGCAGCGGCATCGACATGGACACGTGGGTACGAGCCGGTACTCTTCACCGTGAAGGTGCTCCTCGATCTTGACGGATTCGGACTGTGAACAAGCCCTATCCTGCCAAGTCAGGAGCACTTTCGCCTACCCGCAGACCACCCCTCTGGCACTCAACGACGAAATACCGAGGCTAGCGTGGTTCCGGCCAACGACTGGAGGATTCTGATGTCATCACGTCCCGCCTACGACCTCTCGACGATCAGCGCGACAATCATCACTGCCAGTGATCGGATCATTGCCGGCGAGAAACAGGACAAGGCCGGACCGCAGTGCGCGCGAAGACTCACCGAGGCGGGCCTGGGTAGCGTCCGCACAGCGCTGACGCCTGAAGAACGTCGGGCCCTGGACGTGACGTTGCACCAGAGCCTCATCTTTGGTGACCGTCTGGTGCTGATGCTCGGCGCCAGTGGCTTCGGCGCGGGCAACGAGGTTCCGGAGGCTGTGCGCGGCGTGATCGATGTCGAGATCCCGGGTATCGCAGAACAAATCCGCGCCCATGGCCTCGAACACACCGCCTTGTCATCCCTGTCCCGCGAGGTGGTGGGCGTGACGTCCCGCGACTCCAGAGGTGCACTCGTGGTGGCCTCGCCCGGTTCCACAGGTGGGGCCAACGACACCCTGGACATCCTCATCCCGCTGCTCGGACCGGTCTTCTCCCAGCTTGACGAGCACTGAGCCATCACTGGCCGGTCACACCTCAGTCATTCTCGGCGCGGGAAACATCGAGGTGCGTTTGCCACCACTGCAAGTCTTCTGGGGTGTCCAGGTCACGGCAGAGTTCCGCCTCGACCGGCACGTCGAGCAAGTCGAGACCACCCAGCACGCGGCGGACGCCGCGATTGCGCAATGGGCCAGCCTTCCGCAGTGCTCTGGTCAGGGCAGCTGTCCGATAGAGCGCCTGGAGATACTGTCGGAACGGTTCCGGTTCCCCCCCAACAACCAGCGCGCCGTCGTGCCGCGGCTTCGAGCCGAGTGCCTGCACGAGGAGCGGTGTGAGGGCTCCGAGGGCTGGGGTGTCGACACCAGCCACGAGCACCCAGTCGTCCGTGGCCGGTGAGAGAGCGGCCATCCCGGCCTCAATTCCGGCAAGCGGGCCGCCGCCAGGCGGATCCTCCAGAGTCCGCAGCGCCCTTGCCGGTACCTGCACGGCCTCCGGGGCGAGGATGACGAGCCGGCCGGTCACAAATGGCTCGATCGCCCGGGCGATGAGGTCGAGCAGGCGGGTACCGCCGACCGGAAGTTCGGACTTCGCCCGGCCGCCGAGGCGCTCACCCGACCCGCCTGCAAGTACGATCGCGTGGACCACGGTTGTGATGGGCATGCTGCGATCATGCTCTTCGGAAGGGTGTGTGGACAACGGATTGGTTTGCACAGAGAGAACCTGATTTGTGACTCCTTGATCCATCAAAACTCTAGGGATTCTGGGTATCTGGTCGGCACTCTGGCGGGAACTGGTGTGGCTGATGGGGCAACTGGCCCGATCTACTGGCATTTTATGTGGTATATTCCCTCTGAATTGGGAGCAATGGTGCTTTACGCCTCCGCGTCGACAAGGAGTGTCATGAGCGGCTCACCACGAGTTCTCGCCACCTGGGGCCCCGAAAACAAGGTGATGTCGCAGGTGGAGATGGAGCGCGCCCTTCCGTGGTGGCTTCCCGATGAGCGCCGAAACGCAACGGGGTCGGGGCTTGAGCCCGGTTCACTGGCCGTGACCGCCGTCAAGGCGACGACTGTGATCGTGGAGATTCCACATAGGACTGAATGACCGAGAAGAACATGATGCATAGCAAGATCTCATCCACCGTGGGGGTGGTCGTTGCCGCCTTGGCCCTGACGGTGTCCGGTTGCAGCGCCGGCAATGGCTCCAGCTCCACCGCGAGGACGTCGGCCGCCGGACGCACCCTCACGGTATTTGCCGCGGCGTCCATGACGAGCACTTTCAACGAATTGGGCAAGACCTTCGAGCGGGAGAACACTGGGGTCACGGTGACCTTTGACTTTGCAGGCTCGCAGGCGCTGGCCCAGCAGATCACCAACGGCGCGTCGGCTGATGTCTTCGCCTCAGCCAACCAGGCCAACATGAAGACTGTGACGGATGCGGGTCTGGCGAGCGGTTCGGCGCAGGTCTATGCCACCAACACTCTCGAAATCGTTGTCCCCAAGGACAACCCGGCAGGAATCAGCTCCTTCCAGGATCTGACCAAGTCCGGCCTGAAGCTCGTGACCTGCGCCCCGAGCGTGCCGTGTGGGGCAGCCACCCAGCAGGTCGAGCAGACCACAGGCATCACGCTCAAACCGGTCAGCCAGGAGCAGGCGGTCACCGATGTGCTCACCAAGGTGCGCACCGGTGAGGCAGATGCGGGCATCGTGTACAAGACGGATGTCCTGTCGGCTGGTGATGCAGTGGCGGGCATTCCCTTCCCCGAGGCATCCAGGGCCGTCAACACGAACTACATTGTCTCCCTGAAGAACGCCTCGGAGGCTGCCCTCGGTGAGAAGTTCGTCGACCTCGTGATGAGTGACGCAGGCCAGCAGGTTCTGCAGAATGCAGGCTTCGGGAGCCCGACTGCGACGGCAAGCTCGGCCTCGGCCAGCAGCTGAGAGTCGACCGTCCGGTCACGCGCGAGTGAAAGTGAGCGAGCCATGACTTCTGTGACGTCGTTGGGCGCCCCGTCATCCCCGAGCGCGCCCAAAGCGACGAGGTCGCGCAGTTTCTCCGGGCTGCCCCGCTGGCTTTTCGTCCCTGCCGTGCTGGGCGCGGTGTTCATTGTCCTGCCGCTGGTGGCAATGGCAACCCGGATGCAGTGGTCCCAGTTCGGGACCATCATCACCAGCTCCTCCTCCTTGGACGCACTGGTGCTGAGCATCCAGACTTCGGTGGCTTCGATGGTGGTGTGCATCGTCTTCGGGGTCCCGATGGCCATGGTCCTGGCGCGTGAGGAATTCCCCGGTCAGCAGCTGATCCGATCTCTCGTGCTGCTGCCGCTGGTGCTGCCACCCGTGGTTGGCGGTATCGCATTGCTCTACACCTTCGGGCGTCGTGGTCTGCTCGCACCGGTCATGGATTTCTTCGGCATCAGCATCGCCTTCTCGACCGTCGCCGTGGTGCTGGCACAGAGCTTTGTGGCGATGCCGTTCCTGGTGGTCTCGCTGGAGGGCACACTGCGCACCGTCGGCCAGCGCTACGAACTGGTCGCCGCCACACTCGGGGCGCGACCCTCCACCGTCCTGCGCAAGGTGACCCTGCCGCTGGTGCTGCCCGGTCTGGCCTCGGCCGCCATGCTGTCATTTGCCCGCGCGCTGGGGGAGTTCGGGGCGACCCTCACCTTCGCCGGCAGCCTGCAGGGCGTCACCCGTACCATGCCCCTCGAGATCAATCTGCAGAACTCCGGCGGGAATCCCGACGCCGCCGTCGCCCTGTCGCTCGTCTTGGTGGCCGTGGCGATCATCGTCACCGCCGTCACGACAAAGGTCTCGGAGAAGTCGAAGGTATGAGCCTGAGCTTCAGGGCAACGCTGGCGCAGCGGCATTTCAATGTGCAGATTGAGATGGCCTCCGGCGAGCGAATTGCCGTTCTGGGGCACAACGGGTCGGGCAAGTCCACCTTGATGAACATCCTCGCCGGCACCCTCCGTCCCGATCATGGCAGGGCAGTACTCGACGAGAAAACCTTGTTTGACCTCGGTGGGCTCCGGCGCAGTTGGTTGCCGCCCCACCAGCGGGGCGTCTGCCTGCTCTCCCAGGACGCTCTGCTCTTCCCGCACCTGGATGTCCGAGACAACGTGGCTTTCGGACCCAGGGTCAGCGGCGCCTCGAAGAAGCTGGCCAACAAGCGTGCGGAGCACTGGCTGGACGTCGTGGGCGCATCCGAATTCGCCGACCGACGCCCGAGTCAGCTCTCCGGTGGGCAGGCACAGCGCGTGGCAATTGCCCGGGCGTTGGCAGCGGAACCCACGCTACTGCTGCTCGACGAACCGATGGCGGCCCTCGACGTGGCGGTCGCTCCCCTGCTTCGCAGGGTGCTGCGCCGGGTCCTGGCCGACCAATCGTCCATCATCGTCACCCACGATCTGCTCGACGCCCTCGTGCTGTCGGAGCGGATTGTCGTCCTCGAAGAGGGCCGGGTGGCCGAGTCGGGACCGACTGATGAGGTGCTTCGGCACCCGAAGACCCGATTCACTGCCCGTGTTGCCGGGCTCAATCTGATGCGTGGCAGTTACCGTAACAGTTGTGTCGAGCAGTCCTCGGATCTCATCCTCGAGGGCAACCATCGGGAGGGTTTCGCAATGTCGGCAGGGGAACCGGCGGCAGCCGTGTTCTCGCCCTCGGCCGTGACGATCACTGTGGGTCCGTCCCAAAGCAGTGCCCGCAACAAACTGCCGACGACCATTGTGGAACTGCAGCCCAGTGGTGAGATGGTCAGAGTGCGGGCGGATGACCACCATGGCCACGTTCTGTCCGCAGACGTCACGATGCGTTCCGTGGCTGATCTCGACCTGTATCCCGGACGTGAGGTCACCTATTCCGTCAAAGCGGGTTCGGTAAGCATCTATCCGGTGTGAGGGAATGCCCCGCGTACTTCGGGTTCTTCCTACCGGCAGGAACACTGTGAATGTGCTCGGGATTGCCGCGAGGCACGGTGCGGGTGCGGATGGATACACGTCGCGACCTCCGGAGGCCGGGGGGTTCGTTCGGCGTCGGACCTGGTCGAGAAGCCGATGGGCCGGATGCGGTCTGAGGAGCATCGGCGGGCCATCCTCTCTACAGGATGCGGCCTACCATCGAGGTGGGAATGCCAGCCGCTCGGCGGCGTCGTCGGCATCCACCTCTCCCGCGAGGACGTGAGGACCATGAGCACACGACCTGCCGCTGTCGCCGGGAGCTTCTACCCGGCCGATCCGAAGACCCTGGCCAGCACCGTCCGGGGCCTGCTCGACGCCGTGACGCCAGCCACCTGCGAGTTCGACCCCGCCCGGATCAAGGCCCTGGTCGTTCCGCATGCCGGATACGTCTACTCGGGTTCCACCGCAGCCGGCGGATATTCCCTGCTCCGCGGCCGCGCGATCAGCCGCGTCGTGGTGCTGGGCCCCACGCACCGGGTCGCCGTCCGCGGCATCGCCCTGCCCGGATGCGAGGCCTTCGGGACCCCGTTGGGGCCGCTCGCCCTCGACGCGGGGCTGGTCGACGCCGTGAGCACGCTGCCCGGGGTGTCGACCAGGCCCGACGTGCACGCCGACGAGCACAGCCTCGAGGTGCAGCTGCCGTTCGTCCAGCTGCTGTTCCCGAAGGCCAGCATCCTGCCGGTCGCCGTCGGCGAGGTCGACGCGCGCACGGTGGCCGCGCTCCTGGACGCCGTGTGGGGCGGCCCCGAGACCCTGCTGGTGGTCAGCTCCGATCTGTCGCACTTCCACACCTGGGAGCAGGCCCGCAGCATCGACGCGACCACGATCGGGCAGATCCTCGCCCTGGACGCGCGCATCCGCCCTGACCAGGCCTGCGGTTGCCGTCCGCTCAACGGCCTGCTCCGCGCGGCCGTCGACCACGACCTGACCCCGAGTCTGGTGGCGGCCCGCAACAGCGGGGACACCGCGGGGGACCGCTCCCGGGTCGTCGGCTATGCGTCCTTCGCCTTCGAGGACTACTCGTGAGCGCTCTCCCGGCCGACCTAGGTGATGCCCTGCTGCGCTGTGCCCGCAACGCCGTCGCCGAGCGGCTGGGTCTGCCGGCCAGCTCATCGGCCGTCGGTGGCGGTGTGCGCGAGCAGCTGGACCGTCCGGGAGCGAGTTTCGTGACGTTGACCCTGGACGGTCGACTCCGTGGCTGCATCGGATCGTTGCGTCCGGTCACCTCGCTGGGCCGGGACGTGAGCCACAACGCCGTGGCCGCGGCATTCGACGACCCGCGCTTCGCCCCGCTGACGACCGTCGAGTTCCCCCGGCTGCGCATCGAGGTCTCCGTGCTGTCGGCTCCCCAGCCGCTGGCGGCCCGCGACGAGGCGGCGGCCCTTGCCGCCCTGCGACCCGGGAGGGACGGGGTGGTGCTGTCCGAGGGTCGGCGGCGCGCGACCTTCCTGCCGCAGGTGTGGGAGGAGATCCCCGATGCCCACGACTTCCTCGTCGCGCTGCGCCGCAAGGCGGGTCTGCCGCCGGACCGCTGGGGGCCGGGGACGCAGCTGGAGACCTACACGGTGAGCAGCTGCCAGGAGCCGCGATGACCACGCTCGCCGCAGACATCCCGCCGGTGGGCGCCAGGCCGGCCCGGTGGTGGCATCCGCTGCCCGACGGGCGGCTGCAGTGCGAGCTGTGCCCGCGCGCCTGCCGGCTGCGCGACGGACAGCGCGGCTTCTGCTTCACCCGGGCCAGGCACGGCGACCAGATCTGGCTCGACAGCTATGCGCAGAGCTCGGGCGTCGCCGTCGACCCGATCGAGAAGAAGCCGCTCAACCACGTCCTGCCCGGAGCCCGGGTGCTCAGCTTCGGGACGGTCGGCTGCAACCTGTCGTGCCGCTTCTGCCAGAACTGGGAGATCTCCACGGCCCGCTCCAGCCAGCGGCTGGCGGTGCACGCGGAGCCCGCCGAGATCGTCGAACTGGCCGTCGACGAGGGCTGCGAGGCGATCGCCTTCACCTACAACGACCCGGTCATCTTCGCGGAGTATGCGATCGACGTGGCGGAGGCCGCGCACCGGGCCGGTCTGCTGAGCATCGCGGTGACGGCGGGATACATCAGCCCCGGGCCGCGCGCCGAGTTCTTCGGGGCCATGGATGCCGCGAACATCGATCTCAAGGGATTCGACGACGACTTCTACCGGCGCGTCACCGGGGCACACCTGGCGCCGGTCCTGGAGACGATCGGCGAGGTCGTCGACTCGGGCCGTACTTGGGTGGAGCTCACCACCCTGCTCATTCCCGGGCTCAACGACTCCGACGCCGAGCTCCGGGCGATGTGCTCGTGGATCGTCGGCGAACTTGGCCCTGAGGTGCCGCTGCACTTCTCGGCCTTCCACCCGTCCAACCGGATGCTCGAGGTGCCGCGCACCCCGCCGGCGAGCGTCGAGCGGGCGCGGAGGACTGCCCTGGACGCGGGCCTGCACCACGTCTACACCGGCAACATCCATGACCCCGCCGGCCAGACCACCCGGTGCCCGGTGTGCGGAGCGGTTCTCATCGAGCGCGACAACTACCGGATCGGCGCACGACGCATCGACGGACAGGGGCGGTGCGTGGGCTGCGGGCACCTGCTGGCAGGCATCTGGCGGCGCTGAGCCCGGAGTCTGCCGCGACGGGCTCAGGCCCCGATCAGCGCCTCGTCCCAGCCGCGGCGGCCGGTGGTGATCACCGGGCTGGTGTGGGACTTCGAGGCGAGCCGGGTGTCGTAGCGGCCGAGCAGCTCCTGCAGCCGGGTGAAGTGGGGCCCGCGGTTGAATCCGGCGACCAGCCCGGACAGCGAGTCCCACTGGATCCGGACCTCGTAGGAGCCGGGGACGTCGAGGCTGCGGGTGACCTCGTACTGCTCGCAGTGGCCCGAGCCGTTGAGGGTCTCACGTGCCGCGGACCAGGCCCGTTCGAAACCGGCGGCCTCTCCCGGCTGCAATTCGTAGTGGCGGTGCTCGATGATCATCGTTGTCATCCCATCTGATCGGGTGTGTGCCACCACCGTGCAAGGGCAAGGCCACGACCAGGCGAGCCGGGGGCCAACGCAGCGTGTGCTCCCGGTGAACTCTGCGGGCGGGCGGGTCTGCGCCCGCCACGCTCAGCCGGAGTGCGCGAGTCCGGTGGCCAGCTCGAGGATCGCCTCGCCGCGGACCAGGCCGTAGTCGGTCATCGGGATGAGGCCCACCTTGATCCCCTTGGGCCCGAGCACCTCGCGGGCGTGGTCGAGCTCGTAGCCGATCTGGGGGCCGAGCAGAGCCACGTCGACCGACTGCCTCGTCTCGTGCTCGATGCCGGTGATCGATCCGGATTCGATGCTCGCATCGAGTCCCTGCTTCTCGACGGCCTCACGCAGACTGCGCACGACGATCGCGGTCGAGATCCCTGCCGCGCAGAACAATTTGATCTTGAGCATGGTCATTCCTCCGAAGCGTGAGGGGGGTCGTTCCTGGTGGCGAGCGCGCGGTACAGGTCGATGAAGATCCGGGCATTCTCGATGGTCACGTTCGCCATCGACAGATGGTCCTGGGCGTGCACCAGGAGGATGTCCACGGTGACCTGCTCGCCGCGGGCATGCGCGCTCAGGGCCTGGGTCTGGATGTCGTGACACTCCCTGAAGAGCTCCTGCGAGTGCCCCAGCAGCTGCTCGGCCTGGGTGAAATCGCCGCTCTGGGCGGTGCGGATCGAGCGCATGGCGAGGCTTCGTGCCTGGCCGGCGAGGGCGATGATCCGGAAGGAGGTGGTGGACGGGTCCGGCGGCTCGGCGACGGGTTGCGACGGTGCCTGCGATGCCCCGGGTGCCCCGCCCTCGTCCATGGGCCAAACTCTACGCGATCGCCCAACCGGCCCAGGCCGTCAGCGCGCTAGCCTGTGCGGGGATCGCCGGTCCCCCAGAAGCCAGGAAGGTACTGACATGTCGCTGCGTTTCGTCGCGCCACGGACGCCGGTGCGCGGAAGGCGCCACCACGGCGGCCGTGGTGAGGGTCTTCCGGCGCTCGCCGTGCTGGCCGTGGTGAGTGTGCTCTCCGCAGCGGTGGCCGGCTCCCTGCGCAAGCGCCGGTCCTGAGCGCCGGCCGCGGACAGGCTGGCGGCACGGGCCGTTCATCGGGTCGTCGCCGCGTCGTCGCGGTTCCCCGGGCACTTGGCCTGCCCGATGCCTGTCCACGGCGGTGCCGTTGCGGTTCACTGGAGACATGACCGCTACGAGATCGACAGCTTCGCGATCGCGGCGTGCCGGACAGTTTGCCGAGGACGTCGTTGCGGGACTGCTCGACACCGTCGCCGAGCGCACCGATGACTACCTGGACGACACGGGGGTGGAGCCCGTCCACGACCTGCGGGTCTCGCTGCGCAGGCTTCGCGCCGTGCTCTCCTTCCTCGACCCGGTCCTGGGGGAGAGGGTGGCCCTGGCCCGCGGGCAGATCCGCGAGCAGGCGCTGGACCTGGGCCGGCTGCGTGACCTCGATGTCTTCCTCGAGCACCTGTCGGCGGGTACGGCGCCGGTCGCGGACGCGGACGCCGAGGCACTGCGCGAGGTGCTCGTGCGCCGGCGCGACGAACTCGCCGAACAGGTGAGCGCCCAGCTGGGCACCCGGGCATGGAAGCGCCCCCTGCAGACCGTCCGCAGGGCGACCCGCGGGCACAACCACCGGGAGGCGGCCGGGAAACGGGCCACCACATTCTGCCGGCGTCGGCTGGACCGCTGGTGGGTGCGCTGGGTGGTGGCCTCCGCCGACATGCCGGAGCTGGCTCCCCACGACCTCCACCGGGTGCGCATCCGCGCCAAGAAGCTGCGCTACGCCTGCGAGGTGAGCGCCGAGCTCTTCGACTCCCAGAGGGACCGCGCGGAGCGGACGGTCGAGGGTTTCAAGGACTTCCAGGATCTGCTCGGTGCCGCGAATGACCTTGCCACCGCGCGCCGGATCGTCGAGGACGCGGGCTTCGCGGTGCCACGGGAGTTCTCCGGACACGTCGACCTGGACCGGGCCGTCCTGCTGCGCCGCGCGATCATCCTCAACGGCCGCTTCTGGCGGCCCACCGGCTGATTGCGGCCCGGTCGTCAGCCCTGGCCGATCGGACGGTCAGCGCACGATGATGCTCGCCGCGAGATGGCTCGCGCCGAGCGAGGCGACACCGATGAACACCGAGCGGGCGAGGGTGGCCCAGATCTTGGTGCCACCCAGCCGGGCGAGCACCAGGGCCGTGACGCTCAGCGAGACGACGACCGCCACCAACGTGTACTCGTCCAGCCAGGGGCCGGGCCACAGCCGGGCGAGAATCAACGGCACTCCCGCGCCGAGGAGGAATGAGACTCCCGAGGCGACGGCGAACAGGATCGGCTGCCCGGCAGTGGTGAGCTCGCGGATGCCGTACTCGGTCTCGAGCTGCGCGGAGAGCGCATCGGCGCTGCTCAGCTCCTCGGCGACCCTCCGTGCGGTCCGCGGACTGACCCCCTTGGCCTCGAAGTGGGCGGCGAGCTCGGCCATCTCCTCCTGGGGGCTGAGCTCGAGCAGACGCATCTCCTCGGCCACCAGCCGCTGCTCGGCCTCGCGGTCCGCGGCGGTGCCGGTGATGCTCACGGCCGCGGTGGAGAAGGCCCCGGCCAGGGCGGAGATGAACAGCAGCCGGTAGACCTCGGTGGTGGCGCCGGCTGCCGCCAGGCCCTCGCTGAACCCGGCGATCGCCAGGATCCCGTCGGTCACGTCGGCGATGTGCGCGCGGATGGTCGCGGGGCTGAGATAGCCCTTCAGGCGCGAGATCCAGCGCCCGGGCAGACCGGTCATCCCACGCTTCCGGGCTCAGCCGTTCGCCTGGGAGCGACGCCACAGCTGCCAGCCCGCGGTGACGACGAGGGCCCCGACCAGGGAGCCGATGATGCCCGACGGACGCAGGCTCAGCCCCTGCCCGGACAGCACGCTGCCGAGCAGCCCGCCGATGAACGAGCCGACCAGGCCGCTCACCAGGGCCACCGTCCAGTCGATGCCCTTGGCGTGGCGCCCGAGGATGAGCTGGGCGGCTGCGCCGATGAGCATGCCGAACAGGATGATGCCGAGGATGAGCATGCAGGCAGCCTAGCCTGCTGGGGGCCGGCGAACGGCTCGTCAGCCGGGGCCTGTCAGCCGCCTGCCTCGTCGAGCGCATCGGGTGGCGCCGGAGGCAGTTTCACGGTGAACCTGGCGCCGGCGCCGGGCACATTGTCCGCGCTGACCTGGCCGCCGTGGGCCTGCACGGTGTGGGCCACGATCGACAGTCCCAGGCCCGTCCCGGGGGTGTCCCGCGCCTTGTTGGAGCGGAAGAAGCGGTCGAAGATGTGCGGCAGGTCCTCCTCGGCGATGCCCGGACCCTCGTCGGAGACGGTGAGCGTGCCCTCCTCGAGCCGGACGTGCACGGTGCCGTTCTCGGGGCTGAACTTCACCGCGTTGTCGAGCAGGTTCGTGACCGCCCGCTGGAGGGTGTCGGGCTCGCCGACCACGAAGTAGGGCTGGGTCGAGACATCGAAGTTCAGGCCGTTGCCGCGCCGCTTGGCCCGGGTCACGGCCTGGTCCACGACATTCGCGAGGTCGAGGGGTTCGAGACTCGGGGTGACCACGTCGTCGCGGCTCAGCTGCACCAGGTCACCGACCAGGGAGGTGAACTCGCCGAGCTGGGCCGCCACGTCGCCGAGGATCTCCGCCTTGGCGCCGGCCGGCAGCATCCCGGTCTTCTCGTCGGCGACGAGCAGCTCCACATTCGTGCGCATCGACGTCAGGGGGGTGCGCAGTTCATGTCCGGCGTCGGCGATGAGACGTTGCTGTCGATGCCGGCTTGAGGCCAGCGAGTGCATCATCGTGTCGAAGCTGCGCGACAGGTCGCCCAGCTCGTCCTGGCGGGTCGAGCCGACCGGAGCCAGCTCGTCGGTCTCGGTGACGTGGGCGACCGCGTCCGAGAGCTGGCGCAGCGGCCGCATCACGGTGCTGCCGGCCCGGTGCCCGGCTGCCGCCCCGATGACGATGAAGAAGGCGCCCAGCGCGATCATGATCGCCCTCAGCTGGGCGAGGGTGGAGACGAGTGGCCCGAGCGGACGGGCCAGCACGAGCGCGTAGTAGCCGTTGTCCTCACTCTGCAGGGGCACCGCGACGATGCGGTACTTCTGGTTGTCGGGGCCGAGCTCGACGGTGCGGGTCGACTTGCCGAACTGCATCCTCGCGACGGCGATCTCGGGGGCGCCGGGCTGGATGCTGACCTGCTCGTCCTGCATCCGAACGATGCTGTGGTCGGCCTTGACCAGCACGATGTTGACATTCGCGGCGCGCAGCGCCGAGCTGTTGAGCCCTCCCATCCCGGAGATGTCGGAGGCGATGGGGGCGACCATGTATCCGGCCACGCTGACCAGCTCGTCGTCGACCTCCCGGTACAGGGAGCTCTGGGTGGCGAAATAGGCGGTCAGCCCCACCACCAGCACGGCCAGCGCGATGACGGCGGCACTGAGGCTGGCCAGCCGCTCCTGCAGCGTGCGGGCCGGACGGAGCGCCGGGATGTGGTGCAGCAGATCGATCACGGTGCGGATTCGCGCAGCACGTAGCCGACGCCGCGCACGGTGTGGATGAGACGGGGCTCACCGTCCTGCTCGGTCTTGCGCCGCAGATAGCCGATGTAGACCTCCAGCGAGTTGGCGGTGGTGGGGAAGTCGAATCCCCAGACCTCGTTGAGCAGCCAGCCCCGTTCGAGCACCCTGCGGGGGTGGGCCATGAAGGTCTGCAGCAAGGCGAACTCGGTGCGGGTGAGGCTGATGTGGCGCCCGCCACGGGTCACCTCACGGGTCTGCGGGTCGAGGCTGAGGTCGGCGAAGGTGAGCGTCTCGCTGACCTGCTCGGGCTCGGGATGCTGACGACGGGTCAGGGCCCGGATGCGGGCCAGCAGCTCCTCCAGGCTGAAGGGCTTGACGAGATAGTCGTCGGCGCCGGCATCCAGCCCGTCGACCCGGTCACCGACCGCGTCGCGCGCGGTGAGGATGAGGATCGGCACGTCGTTCCCGGTGGACCGCAGCATCTTCGTCGTCTCCAGGCCGTCCAGCCTGGGCATCATCACATCCATGACGACCGCATCGGGGCGAGCCGTGGAAAGCTTCGCCAGCGCTGCCAGGCCGTCCTCCGCAGTCTCCACCTCGTAGCCGCTGTAGTGCAGCGAACGAACCAGGGAGTCGCGAACGGCCTGGTCGTCATCTACCACCAGGATCTGCATGCTCATAGCTTGTCACCCCGCAGTGGCGGCCGGGGGCTGCGGCTCACCACCCACCGAAACACGCACCCGCACCTCGTCGCCGTCGCGGTTCAGCCAGTGCACGGCACCCGGCCCGAGCACCTCGCTGTCGCCGGTGTCGATGTCCACCACCAGACCGGTGTCCTCGTCGATGGCGACCGCGCTGCTCGCGTGGCCGGCCAGCAGGGTCGCGATGGCCCGCTCGAGAAGATGCTGGGAGTTCGTGTGCACGTCGATCGAGGGACCGACCAGGCCCAGACCGTCGCGCACGGTCAGCTCGGTGCTTCCCTCTCCGGCGACCTCCGGGCCGACCGAGCGTCCCCGCCACTGCCAGCCGCTGGCGATGGCGTGCTTGGCGACCACCTGGGCCCCGGCGCTGAAGCCCAGATAGGCCAGGCCGCCGCGCACGAGCCGGGCGATGGACTCCCGGTGCGGCATCAGGGCATCGAGATAGCCGGGGGTCCACCCGCCGGCGATCACCAGGCCGCCGAGCTCCTCGGGGTTGGCCGGCCACACGATCGGGCCCTCGTCCTCGTCGACGAGCCAGACCGGCTCGATGAGCGCCTCCGGCCAGCGCGAGACGATCGGGTCGGCATACATGTCCAGATAGCCCCCGGCCTCCGACTGCGCGCCCAGGATCGCGACCGCGACCCGGGGGCCTCGCCTGCGTGCGGCCTCCACGAATCGGTCAATGACCGGCCCCGTCGCCTGTGAGGGGCCGCCTCCCACCAGATAGAGAGCCATGCGACCAGCCTACCTATCGACCACTTCGGCCCGTCGGGCCCGCCGCGAGCTCAGCCGAGCCGGCGTACCGCCCGCAGGATCCCGGGGCTCGCGGCGGCGATGGTCGAGAAGGTCTGCTCGAAGTCGGCGGCGCCGCCGTACCAGGGATCGGGGGTGTCGGTGCCCTCCCGGCCGGCGATGAAATCGGTGAGCAGGTGGCAGCGGGAGGCCGGTGCGCCCAGCGCGCGGAGCGCGTCGAGCTGGTCCGACTCCATCGCCACGACCAGGTCGACGTCCAGCTCGCCCGGCGTCACCCGACGGGCGCGGTGATTGCCCACCGGGTAACCGTGGGAGCGCAGGCAGCGCGCCGCACGCGGATCCAGCCGGTTGCCCTCCTCCTCGCGGTTGAGCCCGGCGGAGTCGACGCCGGCATCCAGGCCTGCCCGTTCGAGCTCCGTGCGCACCACCTGCTCGGCCATCGTCGAGCGGCAGATGTTGCCCAGACAGACGAACAGCAGCGTCGGGCGGCTCATCGCGAGCGCCCGTAGTCGCGTCCCAGCACCATCGCCACGAACGAGACGATCAGCGCTGCGCCGAAGGCGTTGTTCCAGTTGCTGACCTGCCAGCCGACCCCCAGCGCCGAGCAGACGGTGCTCGTCAGCATGAGCAGAGCCGCGTTGATCGCCCACAGGAAGATCCCCAGGGTGAGCACGATGAGGCAGCTCCCGAAGAAGGTGAGGATCGGTTTGACGAAGGAGTTGACCAGGCCGAGGACCAGGGCGACCACGACGAGGGTGAGCGCCTGGACGGGCACCGAGTCCGTGGAGCGCAGGGTGATTCCCGGCAACAGCCAGGTGGCAAGAGCAACTGCCAGGGCATTGACCACGGTTCGCCAGAGCATGTCCCCAAGCCTGCCAGCCCACCGAAGCCGCAGGCGGATAGGCTGGCTTCCTTGTCTGCGATGGAGGATCTCATGGCGATTGACCTGGCTGGCCGCAGCTTCCTCAAGGAGGCGGACTTCACGCCCCAGGAGTGGGCCGGTCTGCTCGACCTGGCCGGCGAGCTCAAGGCGACCAAGAAGGCCGGCATCGAGCAGCCCACGATGACCGGACGCAACATCGCCCTCATCTTCGAGAAGACCTCCACCCGCACCCGCTGCTCCTTCGAGGTCGCCGCCCACGACCAGGGCGCACACGTCACCTATCTGGACCCGTCCGGTTCCCAGCTCGGTCACAAGGAGTCCGTCAAGGACACCGCCCGGGTGCTCGGCCGGATGTTCGACGGCATCGAGTACCGCGGCTTCGGCCAGGAACGTGTCGAGGAGCTGGCCCAGTACTCGGGCGTGCCGGTGTGGAACGGGCTGACCGACGAGTGGCATCCGACCCAGACGCTGGCCGATCAGCTGACCATGCGCGAGCACTCCGACAGGCCGTTGACGCAGCTGGCCATCGCCTACGTCGGGGACGCCCGCTTCAACGAGGGCAACTCCACCCTGGTGGCAGCCGCGCTGTCGGGGATGGACGTCCGCATCGTCGCCCCCGAGGCGCTGCAGCCCGAGCCGTCCGTCCAGCAGACCGCGCAGCGGATCGCCCGGCGTACCGGCGCCCGCATCACGGTGAGCGACTCCCTGGACGCGGTCGAGGGGGCGGACTTCCTCTACACCGACGTGTGGGTCTCGATGGGGGAGCCGAAGCAGGTGTGGAGCGAGCGGATCGGCCAGCTCAAGGACTACCAGGTCAATGCCCAGCTGCTGGCCCGCACGGGGAACCCCGCGGTCAAGGTGCTGCACTGCCTGCCGGCCTTCCACGACCTGGGCACCGCGATCGGCCGCGAGATCCACGAGCTGACCGGCATGACGGCGCTGGAGATCACCGACGACGTCTTCGAGGCCAACGCCCAGGTGATCTTCGACGAGGCCGAGAACCGGATGCACACCATCAAGGCCGTCATGGTCGCCACCCTGGGCCGGCGCGACTGAGCCGATGGGCTTCACGAAGGCCGAGCTCGAGAGCTTCCGGGGTGCCGGCGTGCCCGACATCCTGCCGGACCCCCTGCGGCTGTTGCTCGTCGGCATCAACCCCGGCCTGTGGTCCGCCGCCGCGGGCGCCCACTTCGCGCGCCCGGGCAACCGCTTCTACCCGGCCCTGGCGGCGGCGGGGATCGTACCGGAGGTGATCGATGCCTCGGCCGGCTGGCCCGCCGGGGCCGCTGCCGAATTCGACCGGATCGGTCTGGGGATCACCAATTTCGTCCCGCGGGCCACCGCGCGCGCCGACGAGCTGAGCCGCGCGGAGATCCGCGCCGGTGCGGACGCCCTGCTCGCCCTGGTGGCGCGCCGGCATCCCAGGGTCGTCGCGATACTCGGCGTGACCGCCTACCGGATCGGCTTCGCGCGTCCCCACGCCCGGGTCGGCGAACAGCCCGGGACACTCGGCTGGGACGACGCCAGCGGGTCGAGCAGGCTGTTCGTGGTGCCCAACCCCAGCGGGCTCAACGCCCACGAGACGGTGGCGAGCCTTGCGCTCGCCTACGGCGAGGCAGCGCGCGCCGCGGGGATCTCGGGGACGGCCCCCACGGCACCCGGATCACGCACCGAAGCGCCGGGGTGTCACAGCAGACGGCCATAATGGGGGACATCGACCGGACGACCACGTCGTCGTCCCCTGGTGGCCCGGCCGGCGTCCCGTCTGAAGACCCAGCACAGCTCAGGAGCAGACATGGATGATGTCGTCGTTGCAGTCATCGCTCTGGTCGTCGGAGCGCTGCTGGTGCTGCGTGGCTACGCCACGATGCGGCTGGCCATCAGCCTGCTGGGCGGATTCCTGGGGTTCACCCTCGGCGCCAGCCTCGTCGCCCAGCAGACCGGCACGAGTTATCTGGCGGGCGTGCCCGGATGGATCGGCGCCATCCTCGGGGCGCTGGTCCTCGGCGGACTCGCCTTCAGCTTCTACCGGGCCGGAATCACACTGGGCTTCGGCGCCCTGGGCTATGGGCTGTCCCTGCTGCTGCTGCCCGCCATGGGGGTCTCCCAGACCTGGCTCCTGCAGCTGATCGGGCTGCTGGTCGCCCTGGCGCTGATCATCCCGGCCATCGTCTTCGACCTGCCGGGCATCGTCATCGTGCTCGCCACCTCGCTGGCGGGTGCCGAGCTGGTGGTCATCGCGATGCGCCTGCTCACCGGCAATGTCGTGCTGGCCGAGCTCTCCGCCCAGAACCCCAGGGTGGGGCTCAACGGATTCTGGTGGATCGTCGTCATCGGAGTGGCCCTGCTCGGGGTCGTCGTCCAGTTCCGCCACGTGGCGGTGCGTCCGGCCTCGTCGCGTGCCCAGTGGGCGCGTTCCTGAGCGGGCCCGGCCCGGCCGCACGCCGGCTGCACGGTGGAATGATGTGGCCATGCTGTACGCGACCCACCTCACGATCGATCTCGATGCCGTGCGGCACAATGCCCGGGCAATCCGTCAGAAGGTGGGCACCCGCCGGCTGCTCGCCGCGGTCAAGGCCGATGCCTACGGTCACGGCGCGGTGGAGATCGCCCGGCTCTTCGAGCGCGAGCGGCTGGTCGACTGGCTCGGGGTGGCGACCGTCCCCGAGGCGATCGTCCTGCGCCGGGCGGGGGTCGGCCTGCCCATCCTCAAGCTCTCCCACGCCTTTCCCGAGGAGATCCCGGCCGCGCTCGACGCAGGGCTGACCCTGCCGGTGGTCGACGCGCAGTCGCTGGCGGAGCTGGCTGCCGCGAACCGGGGCCGGGGCTCGGCAGGCGACGGACACGGGCGCACGGCGGTCCACCTGGCGATCGACACCGGGATGCGGCGGATCGGCTGCGAGCCCGACCAGGCCGTCGACCTGGCCCGCCGGATCGAGGACGCCGGATTCGCCGTCGAGGGCCTGTTCACCCATCTTCCGGTCTCCGACACGCCCGGGGGCCGCGAGTTCACCCGCAACCAGCTGGCGCTGTTCCTGCGCACCGTCGACGCGGTCCAGCAGGATCGTGCCGAGCACGGCCTGGAGCCGGTGCCGCTGGTGCACGGGGCAAGCTCGGCGGCGGCGATGAGCCATGACATCACGGGGCTGACCATGGTGCGGCCCGGCATCATCCTCTACGGGCTGTATCCCGACCCGAGCACACCGCGCACCATCGAGCTGCGTCCGGCGCTGACCATGAGCTCCCGGGTGAGCCTGGTCAAGCGGATCTCTGCCGGGCAGACGGTGGGCTACGGGCGCACCTGGACCGCGCCCACCGATCGCTGGATCGCGACCGTTCCGGTCGGCTATGCGGACGGCTTCAACCGGCTCAACTCGAACACCGGGCGGATGCTGGTCAACGGACGCAGCTTCCCGGTGGCGGGACGGGTGTGCATGGACCAGACGATGCTCGACCTCGGGGAGGGCGACGACCACGGGGTGCGTCGGGGCGACGAGGTGACGGTCATCGGCACCGACGGCCAGGAGACGATCGGCTGCGACGAGCTGGCGATCCGTGCCGGGACGATCAACTACGAGGTGACCAGCGTCATCCCGCCGCGCGTCACCCGGCGGTACGTGGACTCCGCCACCCACTGAGCCCCGTCACCCCGCTGAACCGTGCCTGCCGGACGTGCCTGCCGGACGTGCCTGCCCGGGGCCGGTCCGGTGCCGGGGCCGTCGGCCTCAGTCGGTGGGCCGTTCCGGCAGCAGGTGGTTCGGACGGCGTGCCACGAACTGGTGCCTGGCGTACTCGGCGACCGAGTAGGTGGTCCACCCGTCCATCGCCAGCCCGACGCCGCCGCCGATCACCGGGATCCGCTTGCCGACGATCGCCACCGTCTGCTTCCCGCTGGTGCGGGCGAGCAGGCTGCCGAGCACCTGCTCGGCGATCTGCTGTTCGAGGAGGGCATCCGAGACCGGCGCTGTGGCCACTCCCAGCGGAGAGCTCGGCAGCTTGCCGGCACCCACGAGCTCCTCCACACCGCGCCTGCCGAGCAGCGTCATCCAGATGGCCTCGCGCACCCGGAGATCCTCCAGGTCATAGCCACGCAGGTGGGCGATGGAGGCCACGAGCCGGGTCTGCAGGATCGCGACACCCGCCAGATTCGCGGGGACCGCGATGATCGTGGTGATGACGCCCCCGAGATTCGTCGCGAAGCCCTGCGCTCCGGCCAGCGCGGTGTGGCTGCGCACCAGGGAGACGATCGCCGCCTCGACGTCACCGGTCTTGGACTCCAGCACCTTGCCGGCGGCGCTGCGGGCGCCGGGCAGGAAGGCCACTCCGTCGATTGCCAGATCGGCGAGCTTGCGCAGCGCGGCCGCCGCGGGCCCGGGGGCGATCGCCGGCGCCAGGGAGACGACGGCACTGCCGATCGAACCGATGGTCGACTTCTTGATGACGGGCATGGGACCTCCTGTCGGTCCCTTCCACGGTAGCCGCCGGTGGCCTGCGGGCCGGACAGAGCACCACCCGGACCCTCCCCTGAGCAACCGCCGGCATGTGAAACAACTGTGCAGGTGTGGCCCACGCAGCACAATGGGCAACGATGCGGTGTGATGAGGTCCAGCTCTACCGTGGACGCCGTCCGCCGGAACATCCGCAGCACATCGCTGCAGTGAGGAGATCACAGATGACCGAAACCGCACAGTTGACCGTGGACGGGAAGGTCTATGAACTGCCGATCGTCGTGGGGAACAACGGGGACCGGGCGATCGACATCAGCACATTGCGACGCGATGCCAATCTGATCACCCTCGACGAGGGTTACGGCAACACCGGCTCCTGTCGTTCGGCGATCACCTACATCGACGGGGAGAAGGGCATCCTGTGCCACCGGGGCATCCCGATCGAGGATCTGGCCGAGCACTCGGACTTCATCGAGACCGCCTTCCTCATCATCTACGGTCATCTTCCCGACGAGTCGGAGCGGCAGGTCTTCGGTGAGCTGCTCACCGACAACGCCGCCCTGCACACGAACATGAAGCGCCACTACGCGGCATTCCCCGAGCGGGCCCACCCGATGGCGATCCTCTCGGCGATGATCAATGCGCTGTCGGCACACGACCGCCCGAAGATCGAGCCCGGCGACGACGCCACGTTCGAGAAGTACGCGGCCAATCTGATGAGCAAGGTGCGCACCATCGCGGCCGGCTCGTACAAGACTTCCATCGGCCAGCCGCTCATCTACCCTCGCAGTGACCTGCTCTACGCCGAGAACTTCCTGCACATGATGTTCTCGGTGCCCTACCACGAGTTCGAGCTCAAGCCGGAGATGGTCAAGGCGCTCGACCTGTTCTGGCTGCTGCATGCCGACCACGAGCAGAACTGCTCCACCTCGACGGTCCGGATGGTGGCCTCGGGCGAGGCCAATCTCTATGCCTCCTGCTCGGCGGGCGTCGTGGCCCTGTGGGGATCGCGTCACGGCGGCGCCAACACCGGCGTCGTCCAGATGCTCCAGCACATGCGCCGGGAGAAGATCAGCCCCCAGGACTTCCTCAAGGCGGTGAAGGACCGCAGCACGCCGGTGCGGCTGATGGGCTTCGGGCACCGCGTCTACCGCAATGTCGATCCGCGGGCCAAGATCCTCAAGCGGGCGGCGGAGAACCTGCTGCACGCTCTCGACGTGGACGATCCGCTGCTCGACCTGGCCCAGGAGCTCGCCGAGGTGGCGCTCGCCGACGACTACTTCATCGAGCGCCGGCTCTACCCGAATGTGGACTTCTACTCCGGGATCATCCTGCGTGCGCTGGGGATCCCGTTGAACATGTTCACCGTGATGTTCGCGATCGGGCGGATGCCGGGCTGGATCGCGAACTGGCGAGAGATCCACAATGACCCGAAGGGACGCATCTACCGGCCGCGCCAGATCTACACCGGGCCGATGGGGTTGAGCTGGCAGGGTCCTGAGCACCGCTGAGCCGCGCCGGCTCGCCCGGGCTGCTTGGCTGAGAAGAGTGTCCACTATTTGAGACAGAGCTGAGCGAATGCCGGTTGCCACCGAATCCACTCTGACAAGGAAGAACGCAGTATTGCTGGCAGAACAACTGAGAAATTCTTGGCCCAGGCTTGGAATCTCTTAGGTTTTGGTTCAGGATAGTGGACATGGCAAAGACACTTACTCGGATCGCTTCCGTCGCCGCTGCCGCTGCTCTTGCTGGCGGTATCAGCGCGACCCTCGCGTCGAACGCGTCGGCCGACTCAGTCAACTGGGACGCCATCGCACAGTGCGAGTCCGGTGGCAATTGGTCCATCAACACTGGCAATGGCTACTCCGGTGGCCTCCAGTTCACCGACAGCACCTGGGCTGCTTACGGTGGCACCGGTTCCGCCGCGAACGCCTCGCGCAGCGAGCAGATCGCCGTCGCCGAGAAGGCCCTGGCATCCCAGGGCATCGGCGCATGGCCCGTCTGCGGTGCGCAGGCCAGCTCGACCGGCAGCTACCCGGGCACCAACACCAGCGGCACCGGCACTGCTTCGACGAGCACCGCCTCGACCAGCACTGCTTCGACCTCGCAGTCCTACACCCCGAAGTACGCTGCAACGACCACCTCGGACGACAGCAGCTCTTCGACGGCCACCACGAACAACTACTCGGCGACTCGCGCAGCCACCGGCAGCTACACCGTCAAGGCTGGCGACACCCTCGGCACGATCGCCTCGGCCAACGGCACGAGCTGGCAGGAGCTGTACTCCCTCAACTCCTCCAGCGTCTCCGACGCCAACCTCATCTACGCCGGCCAGGTCATCAACATCTGATCCGACCCCGTCACATCGAGCTGGGTGAGTCCAACTCTGCTCTTCACCGAAGCCCCGCGGCATCTGTCGCGGGGCTTCATGACGTTCCGGGCTGTCAACGCCTGAACTGTCGGCGGGCGGTGCCAGACTTGGCCCATGCTCGATCACGCCTTCGGGCCCGTCGAAGGGTGGCCCGACCAGGACCTGGTCGGCCTGAGCGCCAGCCTCGACGTCGACATCACACTGGCCGGATATGCCTCCGGGCTGTTTCCCATGCCCTTGCACGAGTCCGACTTCGAGGGCATGTGCTGGTGGTCACCGGTGAAGCGGGGTGTCATCGAGCCGTCCGCGCTCCTCGTGCGGCGCAGCCTGCGCAAGACCGCGCAGCACTATGAGACAACGGTCGACACGGCCTTCGAGAGGGTCATCGACGCCTGCGCCGACCCCCGCCGTCCGGGTGGCTGGATCGACGAGCAGATCACCGATGTCTACACCGCGCTGTTCCGGGCAGGACGGGGGCACAGCGTGGAGACCTGGGACCACGAGGGCCGGCTGGTGGGCGGTCTCTACGGGGTCTCGATGGGTGGCCTGTTCGCGGGGGAGTCGATGTTCCACGACCCCGAACACGGCAGGGACGCGTCCAAGGTGGCTCTGGTGCGGCTCATGGGCCTGCTCGTCGACGGAGGCCGGCGCAACCCTCTGCTCGACGTGCAGTGGGTCACGTCGCACCTGGCGAGCCTCGGGGCCACCGAGATCTCCCGCACGCACTACCTGGATCTGCTCGACGCGGCCCTTGAGGCCCCGGAGCTGGACTGGCCGGATGGCGCCGACTCGCGTCGGCGCGGATACGGGCAGTGGCCACCCGACGCAGCCGGGGGCGAGAATGCCTGAGCTCCCGCAGGTGGAGGCGCTCGCCCGATTCCTCGACGCCCGGCTTCCCGGCCACACGCTCGCCCGCATCGAGGTCGGCTCGGCAAGCGTCCTGAAGACCTTCGCGCACCCGGCCTCCGAACTCGTCGGCCGCCGGATCGACGGGGTGAGCAGGCACGGCAAGTTCCTGGACATCCGGATGGCTCCCCTGCACCTGGTCTTCCACCTTGCCCGCGCCGGCTGGCTGGTCTGGCACGAGAGTCTTCCGCCACGACGCATCGGGCCCGGCAGGGGGCGCATCGCGGTGCGGCTGGGGACGGACGACGGTCGTGGCTTCGACCTCACCGAGGCGGGAACCCAGCACCGCCTGGCCGTCCACATCGTGGAGGACGCCGGTGAGGTGCCGGGCGTGGCGAGCCTCGGAGTCGATCCACTGGGCCCCGGGTTCACGCCCGGCGCGCTGGATGCCCTGCTGGATACCGCGGGCCGCGCCCAGCTCAAGGGGGTGCTGCGCGACCAGCGAGTGATCGCCGGCATCGGCAATGCCTACAGCGACGAGATCCTGCACGCGGCGCGGCTGAGCCCCTTCAAGCCCGCGGCCACCCTCGACGAGGACGGGCGCCACGACCTGTACCGCGCGATCCGCGGTGGCCTGGAGGCGGCCCTCGAGCATGCCGAGGGGCTGGCTCCCGCTCAGCTCAAGGCCGACAAGCGCATCGGCCTGCGCATCCACGGGCACGCCGGCGAGCCCTGCCCGGTGTGCGGCACGAGCATCGCGCAGGTGAGCTTCGCGGACTCCTCGCTCCAGTACTGCCCGCACTGCCAGACCGGCGGGAAGATACTGGCCGATCGCAGGATGAGCCGGCTGCTCAGATGAGCCGTCGCCCGGGTGGGCGATGCGCTCAGCGGCCGAGTTCCCGGGGCGGACCGGAATGCGGTCCTGATGCGTGGATCGCGAAGACCACGGCGGCGATGCCCGCCCAGCACACGATCATGCCGAGCAGGCCCGCCTGGGAGGCGATCCCGGTCAGCGGAATCGCGAAGGCGAGGGCAAGCACCAGCTCACGGGTCCTCGAGCGCTGTGTCGCGCGCTCCTGGAGGAGCTTCTGCTGGCGCAGGTACTCGCTCTGCTGCCACTGGTCGTTCCGAGTGGCATCGACCCTGGTCATGAACGAGTCGACCACCTCCCGCTGCCACTGCGGACCCATCTCGACGTAGGAGCCGAGGGCGGCCTCGGCGTCGCGACGGAGATCCGAGGGCTGGCCGGCCGGCCAGCCGGAGGCCGGACCCGACGGCTGGCGCGGAAACGGCTGTGGCTGTGGCTGTCGGGCGCGAGGATCGACATTGCCGGGCTGGGACATGTCTTCGATTGTGCCTCACCGCACGGAGGCACTCTCGTCCGGTGAGGGCGTCTGCCGCACCGGCGCCGTCGTGCGCGCACTCGCCCGAGCCAATAGGCTCGGCCCCATGCTCGGCTACTTCGGCCCCGAGGGGACGTTCACCCACCAGGCACTGCTCACCGTCAGCCGGGAGCAGGCCCGCCCCTTCCCCTCGGTCGGAGCTGCCCTCGACGCAGTGCGCGACGGCGATGTGGAGGCCTCGATGGTGCCCATCGAGAACTCTGTCGAGGGCGGGGTCTCCGCCTCCCTCGACAGCCTCAGCGACCCTGAGCTCGCGCCGCTGAGGATCGTCCGCGAGGTCCTCGTCCAGGTCAGCTTCGACCTGGCGGTCCGCCCGGGAACGTCGCGTGACCAGGTGCGGCGCGTCATCACCCATCCGCATGCGGCCGCCCAGGTGCGCCACTGGCTCGCCGAACAGCTGCCATCGGCCCAGGTGGTCGAGCGCGGCTCCACGGCCGCGGCCGCCAAGACGGTCGCTGATCCCTCCTCGGGATTCGACGCCGCAGTCTGCGCCCCGGTCGCCGCCCGGCTCTACGGCCTGGAGACGCTTGCCCACGACATCGCCGACAACTCCGAGGCCGTCACCCGTTTCGTGCTGGCGGCCCGACCCGGTCGGGTGCCGCCCCACACCGGCGCCGACAAGACCAGCCTGGTCGTCTACATGCGTCAGGACGAGCCGGGCGCCCTGCTCGGGATCCTCCAGCAGTTCGCGGTGCGCGGGGTCAACCTGTGCCGCATCGAGTCGCGTCCCACCCGCACCACGCTCGGCAGCTACTGCTTCAGCATCGACGCGGAGGGACACCTGGAGGACGGGCGGATGGGTGAGGCGCTGCTCGGGCTGAAGCGGATCTGCAAGGAGGTCATCTTCCTCGGCAGCTATCCGCGCGCCGACGGGAAGCGGCCCACCCTGCGCCACGGCGGCAAGAACACCGACTACCGTGCCGCGGCGGAGTGGCTGGCGGGGCTGAGCGGCAGCATGACGACCAGGGACGCCGGGTCCACCTCGGCCTCGAAGAGCCGCCCCTCGCCGACCGTGTCGCCGTCCAGCTCATAGGGCAGCGGGTCGTCGACCCGCACGCTCATCCGGCGGCCGGTGTACTGCTCCAGCGAGTTGCCCGCGTGTCCCCGGGTGAGCACCTGGAGTGCGGCCCGCGCCCAGGCGAACAGGCCGGTGGGTGAGGCGATCACCATCTCCATCCGCCCGTCGGTGGGATCGGCGTCGGGCATCAGTTCGATGCCACCGCCGATCGATGCCACATTGCCCATCACCGTGAGCACCGCCTTGCGGCGCACCTGGCGCACCCCGTCGACGGTGATCTCCACCCGGTGGGGTGCCACGAGCAGTTCGGGCATCGCCGAGACGACATAGGCGGCGCTGCCCACGATGCGTTTGAGGGATTCGTTGGTGCGGCTCATCATCCGCGCATCGAAGCCGATGCCGGCCATCACCGCGAAGTGCGAGGTGCGACTCCGGTCACCGTCCACCACCAGGCGGACGAGGTCGACTGCCTCGGGGTGTCCCTTGACCGCCACGCGGATGGCGTCCTCCTGGTCCAGCGGGATGCCGAGGTTCTTGGCGAGCAGATTGCCGGTGCCCGAGGGGACAAGACCGAAGGGCACACCGCTGCCGGCGAGGCTCTCGGCGATGACGCGGATGGTTCCGTCGCCCCCGGCGCCGATCACCAGGTCCGCGCCCCGCTCTATCGCCACCGCGACCATGCCCTGGCCCCCGTCCGTGACGGTGGTGGGCAGCCACAGCGGCGCCTCCCAGTGCTCGCCCGCCAGCTCGTTGGCCACCTGGCGGCGGAAGACCATCTCGTCGGCCATCCGGTTCGGGTTGTAGATGACCGCGCACAGCCCGCCGTGCGGTCGCGTCGTCGGCTCCCCGCGACGCACCGCCATCAGCGGCAGCATCCGTACCCTGGCAAGGAAGAGGACGAGGGTCACGATCGCCCCGCCGAACAGCAGACCGCCGACCAGGTCGGTGAACCGGGACTCGTTCATGAGCCACTGGGCCAGCCCGGTCAGGACCACGAACAGCGAGCAGAAGAAGCGGACCGCCAGTGTCATGCCGCGCGGCTGGCGGGTGGTGGTCGTCGTGGTGACGGCCACCACGGCGGCAGCCATCGCGACGGCCACGTGCGCGCTCGGGTAGGCGTGGCCGGTGTAGGTGATGGCGCTGTCGATCAGCGAGGGCGGCCGCGGCCGGGCGACGAGGTGCTTGACCAGCCCCACCACCAGCCAGCTCAACAGCCCCGAGCTGACCGCCGCGACCGCCAGGTGACGAAGCCTGCGCCGCCAGGCCCACGAGCTGAGCACGACGAGCACCGTGCAGACCACGGCGGGGTGGCTGAGCAGCGTGAAGGCCGAGGCGATCTGCGCGGCGGGCGAGTCGGGGACCAGGAGGGGGGTCTCGCTCGCGGCGTCGAGCCGGGCGAAGACGGTGGTCCGCAGGGCCAGCGGCGTCCACACCAGGCTGGTGACGATGAACCAGACGGCGAGCCACAGATTGAAGCGGCTGAACGGTCTGGTGGTCATGGGGGCAATTCTCGCAGAGCGCCGCAAACCGGGTGCCACGTCGCAGGCGCAGTGCCCGGGGCGGGAATCGCGCCGGGCCGCGAACGGTAACCTAGGGCCCATGATCGACCCCAAGCTGTTGCGCAACGATCCGGACCGTGTCAGGCGTTCCCAGCAGGCCCGCGGCGAGTCCCTCGGGCTCGTCGACGAGGCCTTGGCTGCCGACGAGGCCCGCCGATCGGCCATCAGCAGTTTCGAGACGGCCCGCGCGGAGCAGAAGTCGCTGGGCGCCCAGATCTCCAGGGCCACCGGTGAGCAGCGGGCTGCCCTGCTGGCCCGCACCAAGCAGCTGGCCGCCGCCGTCAAGGAGCTCCAGGCCCGGGCGGACGAGGCCGATGCCGCCTACACGACGGTGGTCAAGCAGTTCGGGAACATCGTCTTCGAGGACGTTCCCGCCGGTGGCGAGGACGATCTCTACGTCATCGACACGGTGGGCACCCCGCGCGACTTCGCGGCCGAGGGGATCACCGTCAGGGATCATCTCGATCTCGGCGAGGCCCTGGGTGCCATCGACATGGAGCGCGGCGCGAAGGTCTCCGGCAGCCGCTTCTACTTCCTCAAGGGCCCCGGCGCGCTGCTCGAGTTCGCGCTCACGCAGTTCGCGCTGCACAAGGCCCTTGAGTGGGGGCTGATCCCGATGATCCCGCCGGCCCTGGTCAATCCCTCGGCGATGGAGGGCACCGGCTTCCTCGGCCAGGCCGCCGACGACGTCTATTACCTGGAGCGGGACAACCAGTATCTCGTCGGCACGGCCGAGGTCCCGCTGGCGGCCTACCACAGCGACGAGATCCTCGAGGCCGACCAGCTGCCGCTGCGCTACACAGGATTCAGCCCGGCCTACCGTCGCGAGGCCGGCAGCTACGGCAAGGACACCCGCGGGATCTTCCGGGTGCACTGGTTCGACAAGTTCGAGATGTTCGTCTACTGCCGTCCCGAGGATGCCGTGGCCGAGCACCAACGGCTGCTGGCGCACGAGAAGGAGTTCATCTCCGCCCTCGGCATTCCCTTCGAGGTGCTCGACGTCGCCTCGGGCGATCTCGGACTCTCGGCAGCGCGCAAGTACGACTGCTACGGCTGGGTGCCCTCGCAGGGCAAGTACCGCGAGATCACCTCGACGTCGAACTGCACCGAGTTCCAGGCCCGACGCCTCAACATCCGGGTGCGCGAAGGCAAGCAGGTGCGCCCGCTGGCCACGCTCAACGGCACCCTGTGCGCCATGACCCGGATGATCGTCATGATCCTGGAGAACTACCAGCAGGCCGACGGATCCGTCGCCGTGCCGGAGGTGTTGCGCCCGTACATCGGCGGAACCGAGATTTTTCACCCGTTGACAAGGCACTGACCCCCTCGTCCGGCCCCGCGCGCCATACTGGAGTTGAGTTCGCAGACGGGCATGGACAAAGGGGTTGACATGTCAGGTGCAGTGGATCTCGCCGCCGAGTACGTCCTGCTCGTACTCGACGACGACAAGGGTGGTTTTCGTCAGGACCTCACCACGGTCGATTTCACGGTTGCCGCGGCGGCGCTGGTCCAACTGGCCCGGGACGGTGTCCTGGTCCTCGACGACAGTGCCGGCGGGTTGCCGTTCTTCCGGCGTGGTGACGTCCCGCCGGCCGACGCCCTGCACGAGGAGATCGTGACGCGGGCGCTCGGGAAGAGCTGTGACCAGGCCATCGCCGCGTTGTCGAGTCCCTTCGGCAGGCGGCCGAACACCGCTCGCGCGCTGCGTGAGCACGTGCTGGAGAAGCTCGTGAGCGCCGGTGTGCTGCGAACCGATCGGGAGCGGTTGCTCGGCCTCATTCCGCGCACGCGCTATCCGCAGGTGGACGGCACCACGGAGGCGGCTCTCCGCGAGCGTCTGGGCGGGGTGCTGCACGGCGCGGAGCCGGACGAGGACTCCCGTGTCCTGATCACCCTGCTCGATGCCGGGCACGGGCTGGGCAGGGTCTTCCCCGGTCTGGACAGCGCCCAGCTGCGCCGGCGCGGGCATGAACTCGCCGAGGGCAGCTGGGCGGGCAAGGGGCTCACGATGGCCTTCGCCCAGCAGGCCGCCTATTTCGCCCAGGTCTCCACCGTCGGGGTCGGCTACTAACTCGTCCCGCCGAGCCGGACAGAGCGGAACCACCGGACAGAGCTGTGGGGCGGGGGGGTTTGCCACCCCGGCCCACAGCTCACTGCCTGTCAGGGCTCACGCGGTGGGTGCCGGTGCCGGCTCAGCCGCCGGCTTGGCGGTGGTCGCGAGCAGCGGCTCCCCGGCCTGGACGGTGCCGGTGGCCAGCGGCGTCACGCTCGCGAACTTGCGCTGGTTGGTGACCAGCACGGGCGTGATGATCGAATACCCGGCGTCGGCGATCACCGTCCGGTCGAAGGTGACCAAGGGATCTCCGGTCTTCACCCGGTCGCCGCGCTTGATGTGCACGTCGAAGCCCTTGCCGCCGAGGTTGACGGTGTCGATGCCCACGTGGATGAGGACCTCGATGCCGTTGTCGAGCCTGATGCCCACGGCGTGCCCGGTGGACTGGGCAACGATGATCTTGCCGTCCCCGGGCGAGGTGACCGTGTCGCCGCTCGGATCGATGCCCACCCCGGCTCCCACGGTGCCCTTGCTGAACACCGGGTCGGGCACCTCGGCGAGCGGGACGACGGTTCCGGCCAGCGGGGAGGCCAGTTCTGTCACCGCGTCCGGTTGCAGGGCCGTCTTCGTCGGTGTCGGGACGGGGCTGTCCGGTGCCGGGGAGACGGCGGCCGGCTGGTCGGTCCTGAGCTCCTCGGCGGCCAGGTCGGCCTCGTTCTCCTGGTGGACCCGGGTGACCTCGGCGCGGTCCTCACTGGTGCGGAAGTCGCGCACCAGGACCAGGGACATGGAGACGACGAAGGCCACCCCGACCGACAGTGCGTACAGCGGGATGTTGCTGAAGGCGGGAATCGTGAGCAGCGAGGTGAACACGAAGGCCTTGGTGGTCACGCCGCCGCCGATGCCCTGCACCAGGCCGCCGGCGGCGCAGCCGACGAGCATGGACGGATAGATCCTCTTGAAACGCAGATGGATGCCGTACAGGCTCGGCTCCGAGATGCCGCCGAACAGGCCGGCTGCCAGTGCGCCGATTGCCGTCTGGCGCATGTCCGTCTCCTTGTGGCGCGTGGACAGGACCAGGACGCCGGCGGTGGCGCCGAAGCAGGCGAAGTTCCAGGCCCCCATCGGGCCCTGGATGAAGTCATAGCCGAGCGTCTGGATGTTGAGCAGCATCACGGCGTTGATGGGCCAGTGCAGACCCAGCGGAACCATGAAGGGGTACAGCAGGGGGATGACGATTGCGAAGATGAACGGCGAGAAGTCGTTGACCGACTTGAGCACCCCGCTCAGCCCGGCGCCCGCGTAGACGCCGATGGGGCCGATGAGGAAGGCGGTCACCGGGATCATGACGAGCATGGTGAGGAAGGGCACGAAGATCAGCTGGACGTTCTCGGGGATGATCTTCTTCAGCCCTCGGTACAGCGGAGCCAGCACCGCGGCCATCAGGAGCGGCGGGAAGACCTGTGAGTTGTAGTCGAAGATCGTCAGCGGCACGTGCCCGCCGAACAGCCGGATGACCTCCACCTGGCTGCCGGCCACCGTCAGCGTCTGGGCGCCGTCCTTCATCGCCAGGAAGCCGGGGAGCATGAGCACGCCCATCACGGCGAAGCCGACCCACGGATCCGCGCGCAGCTTCTTCGTGGCGTTGTAGGCGACCATGAGCGGCAGGAAGTAGAAGACGCCCTTCCAGGTCAGGTTGAGGAATGCCCAGGTGGGCGGCAGCGTGACACGCGAGTCGGCCCAGTTCCCGATGATGCCCAGCGATGCCATGAGCGCCATGAAGGTGATGAACAGCGAGGCGCCGAGCAACGCACCCAGGATCGGGCGGAAGGAGTCGGAGAGGAACTCGAAGAACTGGTCGAGCCAGTGGAAGCGGCCGCGGGGCCCCTGTGCCCGGGCGGCGGCCTTGATGTCGGCCGCCGAGTCCGAGGAGGCGGAGGTCTTCATCTCGGGCAGCGCAAGGATGTCGTTGTAGACACTCTCCACACCACCGCCGATCACCACCTGGTAGCGGTTCCCGGCCTGCGGCACGGCGCCCATCACACCGGGGACGGCCTCCACCTTCGCCTGGTCGATGCCCGAGTTGTCATTCAGCTGGAATCTGAGCCGTGTGGCGCAGTGGGTCATGCTCGCGATGTTCCCGGGCCCGCCGATGCTCTGGATGATCTGCTCGGGGGTGGACTTCTCTGATGGCATCTCTGCCTTTCTTCGCTGTGAGTTGTCGGGGAGACGGATGACGTCTCCCCGCGAGGAAGCCCTCATGTTCATGCTAGGTAGCCGGAAGGCGGTTGTGCAGATCCGGGAAGAACCAGGGGCGAAGTTTCGCCCACGGCGACGCCTCAGGCGGTACGCAGCTCGGGCTCGCGCTCCTGACCGAAGGAGAACCACCGTTCGAGTTCCAGGGCCGCGCCGTCGTCCTCGAAGTTGGCCGTCACGTCGTCGGCCGCCTCCCGGACCTCCCAGCTGGCATCGCCCATCGCCACACCGCGGCCGGCCCAGCGCAGCATCTCCAGGTCGTTGCGGCCGTCGCCGATCGCCAGCACGTTCTCCCGGGCGATGTCGAGGTCGTCCGTGACGCGGGCCAGCCCGGTGGCCTTGTTCACGCCCTCGGGGGCGATGTCCAGCCAGGCGGACCACCCGACGGAATAGCTCACGCCGTGCATGCCCAGCTGGTCGGCGAGGCGGAGGAAGTCCTGCTCCTTGCTCTCCGGATCGCGGACGATGACCCGCGTTGCGGGCTTCTCGACCAGCTTCTCGACCGGCTCGATACGCATCCGTCCGTGCAACTCGTCGCGCGGGAACAGCTTGTTGAGGCGAAATCCGCGCCCGACGTCCTCCACCGCGATGCAGGCGGTGGGGGCCAGTTCGTGGACGCGCCTGATGACGTCCGTGGGATCGAAGGTGGTCAGGTGCGTGACGGTGGTGGGTGGGTCGTCGACGACCACGGCCCCGTTGGAGGCGACGTGCGGGCCCGGGGGCAGGTGGAGCTGGTCGGCGACCGGCTTGGCGTCGAGGAAGGCCCGGCCGGTGGCGAGAACCACCGTGGCGCCCGCGGCGACCGCCTGGCCGACGGCGGCCTCCACCCGGGGCGGCAGCGCACCCAGGTGGTCCACCAGGGTCCCGTCGATGTCCAGCGCGACCATCTGAGGAAACCATGTCATGGGACCAAGCCTGCCAGCAGTCGGTGACAGACAGGTGAAGAGTGGGCCACGAGTCACCCCCTGCGGAGCCCGCGGACACCGCCTGCGGATGTCAGTGAGTCGTGGCGGTGTCGTCCGGATCAGCAGGTTCGTCCGGGCGGGCCCAGGGCGAGCGCTGGTCGATCGTCGGCTCGTCGCCGGTCGGCGGCTGCGTCGGCGAGCTCGCTGACGCCTCGGAGTCGGTGACCGGCGGGCTGGGCACATCGGTGGGCTGCTCCCAGCCGGCACCCGAGGGCGGCCATGCCTCGGGCGGAGGCAGCCGGCGGGTCGGCTCGGACTGTTCGTAGCGGGCCTGGTCCGCGGGTGCCGCCCGGTTCGCGGCGGCATCCGGGGTCGGGCCGGGCTGCCATGCCGCAGGGGCGGGGTAGGGGCTGGCCTGTGGCTGGCCGTACTGACGGGTCTGGTCCTGCCAGCGGCTGGCCTGTGGCTGGCCGTACTTGGCCGGCTGGGCGGGCGTCGAGCCGTAGGACGCCGGCGTCGGGTAGCCCGAGGGGTTCTGGGGCGGGTAGCCCGGGGTCTGCGGGGGATAGCCAGGAGTCTGGGCCGGGTATCCGGCATAGCCGCCCAGGGCCTGCGCGTTCGCTCCGGTTGCCGTACCCGCCCGGTTCATGCGCACCCAGCCCAGCCAGCCGAAGACGAGGATGGCGTACCAGGGCAGATTGAGTCCGATCCCCGCGCCGACCGTGGAGTCGCCGTTCTGCCGGGAGACCAGTGTGACTCCCAGGGACAGCACGCTGAAGACGGAGAAGATGATCAGCGGGACCAGGACGTTCACCGGGCTGTTTCTCACCGCTCCCAGCAGCATCCACACGGCGAATCCGATGGGGAATGCGAGGACGAAGAGGATGACGAGGGCCATGACGCCGACCAGGGCGCCGGTGGACAGCGATGAGGAGGAACTCGAGTAGTCCTCCGCCTCCCGGATCAGTGCGCTGAGGACGCTGCCCCCGAGAAGGACAAGTGCCTCCAGGAGCACGAGGATCAGACCGAAGTAGACGAGTGCTGCGATGGCCGCGCCCTTGGCCATGCCGGAGGCTGGCCGGGCCGGGGTCGGGGGGTAGCTCATGCACCCGAGGTTACGGCGTGCCGGGCACACTGACGAGTGCTGTGGATATTCCACGCTAAGCCGGTGGCCGAATGACTGTCATATTGGCCTCCGGGGCCGTAGACCAATTGTCATGGCAACAACTGCATTCAAGGGAAATCCTGTCCACACCAACGGTGAGCTGCCCTCAGTCGGCGCGAAGGCTCCTGACTTCGCCCTCGTCGGAGCGGATCTGTCCGACGTCACGCTGAGCGGCCTGGCCGGTCGTCGCGTGGTCCTCAACATCTTCCCGAGCCTCGACACCTCGACCTGTGCGCGCAGCGTCCGGCGCTTCAACGAACTCGCCGCCGGGCTCGACAACACCACCGTGGTGTGCATCTCGAAGGACCTGCCCTTCGCCGCCGGGCGCTTCTGCACCGCGGAGGGCATCAAGAACGTCGTGACGGGCTCCGCCTTCCGCACCCACCGCTTCTCCGAGGACTACGGCGTGCGCCTGCTCGACGGACCGCTGGCCGGCCTCTTCGCCCGCAGCGTGGTCGTCGTCGACGAGTCGGGCACGATCACCTACACCCAGCTGGTGCCGGAGATCGGCGAGGAGCCCGACTACGACGCCGCGCTCGCTGCCCTGAAGTGATCTGCGGGCCGTCCGCCGCGGTGCCGGGCCGGAGACCGGTCTGTGCCGCGGCGGCGGCCCGGGTTGTCGGTGTGGGTGCTCACCCGGTGGGGGCCAGCGCGTCCACCGCATCGCCGAGCACGCCCGCCAGCGAGTCGTGGATCACCAGCTCCGCGCGCCGGTCGGCCGGGGTCGCCGATCTGTTGATCAGCACCAGGTGCTCGCCCCTGAAGTAGTCGATGAGCCCTGCCGCCGGGTGGACGTTCAGCGAGGTCCCGCCGACGATCAGCACGTCCGCCGCGCTGATCGCGCTGACTGCGGCGTCCATGACGGCCATGTCGAGGCCTTCCCCGTAGAGCACCACGTCGGGCTTGACGATGCCGTGGCAGCTCGCGCAGCGGGGGATCCCGTCCGAGTGTGCGATCACCTCGACGGGCCAGCTGTGTCCGCAGTCGACGCAGTGGTTGCGCAGCACGCTGCCGTGGAGCTCGAGGACGGTGCGCGAGCCGGCGAGCTGGTGCAGGCCGTCGATGTTCTGCGTCACCACCGCGGTCAGCCTGCCGATGCGCTCCAGCGTGGCGAGCGCCAGGTGGGCTCGGTTGGGCTCGGCCTCTGGGTGGAGCATGTGTGCCCGGTAGAAGGCGTAGAAGTCGCCGGGATGATCGCGCCAGCAGCTGTGCGAGAGCATGTACTCCGGTGGACGCGCACTGCCGGTCTGCAGGGCGTAGAGGCCGGTGGCGGAGCGGAAATCGGGTATTCCGCTCTCCGTGGAGATGCCGGCGCCACCGAAGAAGACGATCCGGTGGGCGCCGGTGAGGATGTCGTTCAATTGGGCCGTGCTCATGGCGTCACCCTAGGCTCGGTGTGTCCCGGCGGTGTCCGCGAGTAACCCGGGCGGGCACCGTGCGCAGGCTGCGTCCCACAGCTCCGCACAGCAATCCGACGAAGACTGGGGCCGATCCAGGAGGACGAAGATGACCCAAGAGGGGCCCGAGAGACACGCGCGCAGGGCACAGCCCGCGCCGCACCGCATGTCGCGCACCGCGCGCATCGTGAGGCTGGTCGCCCTGGTGCTCGCCGTGCTCCTGGTGGTGACGGTGGCGGCCGTGGGCATCTACCTGTGGCGTGCGGACAGCGGTATCAAGCGCTCGTCGGCGATCTCGAAGTCGGGTGGCTCCTCCTCCGGCGAGCTCAACCTGCTGGTCATGGGGCTCGACTCCCGGGTCGACGTGAACGGGAACGCCCTGCCCGCCAACATCTACGACGCCCTCCATGCCGGCGACGAGGACGACGGGGGCCTCAATTCGAATGTGCTGATGTACGTCCACATCCCGGCCGACGGATCCGCCGCGACGGTGATCGCGATTCCGCGCGATGACTACGTCGACCTGCCCGGCTGCCCCGACGGCGAGTGCAAGGGCAAGATCAAGGAGGCCTACGGGCTCGCGGCCGACCAGAAGTCCAAGGAGCTGTCGGCGCAGGGCAAGACCGACTCGGCTGCCTACCAGCAGACCCGCGACGCGGGCCGCGCCGCGGAGGTCGCGACCGTCGAGCAGTTCCTGGGCGTGCAGATCGACCACTTCGTGGAGGTGACGATGGTCGCCTTCCTGCAGATCGCCCAGGTCGTCCAGCCCATCACGGTGTGCGTGAAGGAGAACACCGTCGACACCTACTCGGGGGCCAACTTCACCGCCGGCGTCCAGCAGATCAATGCCGACCAGGCGATGGCCTTCGTGCGGCAGCGTCGCGACACGAGCAATCCCGACCTGGCATTCACCGACCTCGACCGTTCCAGGCGTCAGCAGGCCTTCATCGCCTCGCTGTTCACCAAGCTCAAGCAGACGAACTTCCTCACCAACCCCACGAAGCTGGACAGCCTGGTCAAGGTCGCGCAGCAGAACACCGTCATCGACTCCCAGCTGAGCATCTCCGACCTCACCTCGCTGGCCAGCTCGATGGACGGCTCGAAGATGCACTTCTACACGCTGCCGATCCAGAGCTTCGGCACCGACGCCGAGGGCCAGTCGGTCAACATCGTCGACACCGCGACGATCCGGGGCATCGTGGCGAATCTGGTGAAGCCGGCGACGAGCTCGTCCTCGTCGGCGAGCGCGACGCCGACCTCCGCGCCGAGCTCGTCCGCGGACACCACCTTCGGCAAGGGCACGACGGTCTCCGTGGTCAACGCCTCGGGCGTGGGAGGCGCAGCCAGCTCGCTGATCTCCGAGCTCAGCGCCTACGGCTTCACCGCGGGGCAGGCCAGCACCTCCGCCGACCAGGTCGCGACGTCGAGCCTGAGCTACGGCTCCGGCGCCGAGCAGGCCGCCCAGAAGCTCGCCAGCATGACCGGCATCGAGACGACCAGTGAGAACAGCTCACTGGGCACCGACCAGATCGAGGTGACGATCGGCACCGAATTCGACTGGGGCTCCTCGTCCGCCACGTCGAGCAGCAGCTCCGTCGCGAGCTCCGCCCTGCCGAGTGCCGTGCAGGCCACCGGCGGAGGCTCTGCCGGCCCGGAGCCGACCCAGCTCACCGAGATCACCGGCGGCGGAGTGCCCTGCGTCAAGTGACGGTGCTCCGGACGTGGCAACGCCCCGGGTGTGGGCCGGGTGACAGGCCCGCACGCGGGACGTTGTGGGCGCGGGACCGGGGCCCCGCGGGGTGGTTGTGAGTGCGGGGTCGAGATCCCGCGGGATGGTCGTGACCGAGGGGCCGGGGCCCAGCGGAGCGGACCTGGCCACGGAGCCGGGAGCCCGTGGCCAGTGGCCGTTCAGTCGGTACCGGACTCCATGGCGGCGCTGTCCAGCGGGGTGCTCGCCTGGGAACCCGAGTGCGTGGGGTTGTCGGCGATCGTGGCAGACTTCCCGGGCTCGAGCTGGCCGACCAGCTTGGCCGCCTCGCCACCGGTGAGCTGGCCCTGGCTGGCGTACTGCTCGAGACGCGCCCGCGAGTCGGAGATGTCCAGATTGCGCATGGTCAGCTGCCCGATCCGGTCCAGCGGGCCGAAGGCCGCGTCCTCCACGCGCTCCATCGACAGCCGCTCGGGGTGGTAGCTGAAGGCCGGGCCGGTGGTGTCGAGGATCGAGTAGTCCTCGCCCCGGCGGAGCTTCAGGGTGACCTCGCCGGTGACCACGCTGGCCACCCACCGCTGGATGGACTCGCGGATCATGAGGGCCTGCGGGTCGAGCCAGCGGCCCTCGTAGAGCAGCCGACCCAGCCGCATCCCCTCGGTGCGGTAGTTGATGATCGTGTCCTCGTTGTGGATGGCGTTCACCAGCCGCTCGTAGGCGATGAACAGCAGGGCCATGCCGGGGGCCTCGTAGATGCCGCGGCTCTTGGCCTCGATGATCCGGTTCTCGATCTGGTCGCTCATGCCCAGACCGTGACGCCCGCCCACCTCGTTGGCGCGCTTGACCAGTTCCACCGGGGAGTCGAAGTGCTCGCCGTTGATGGAGACCGGACGGCCCTGCTCGAAGGCGACCTTGACCACCTCGGGCTCGATCGCCACCGCGGGATCCCAGAAGCGCACGCCCATGATCGGTTCGACGCTCTCCAGGGAGACGTCCAGGTGCTCCAGGGTCTTGGCCTCGTGCGTGGCGCCCCAGATGTTCGCGTCGGTCGAGTAGGCCTTCTCCTTGGAGTCGCGGTAGGGCAGGTCGTGCTCGTGCAGCCAGACGCTCATCTCGTCGCGCCCGCCGAGCTCGGTGACGAAGTCCTGGTCGAGCCACGGCTTGTAGATGCGCAGCGCAGGATTCGCCATCAGCCCGTAGCGGTAGAAGCGCTCGATGTCGTTGCCCTTGTAGGTCGACCCGTCGCCCCAGATGGACACCCCGTCCTCGGCCATCGCGCGCACCAGCAGCGTGCCGGTGACCGCGCGCCCGATCGGCGTCGTGTTGAAGTAGGCGCGGCCGGCGCTCTTCACGTGGAAGGCGCCGCACGACAGCGCGGACAGTCCCTCTTCGACGAGGGACTCCTTGCAGTCGACGAGCCGGCTGATCTCGGCGCCGTACTGGCCGGCCCGACCGGGGACGGACTCGATGTCCGGCTCGTCGTACTGGCCGATGTCGGCGGTGTAGGTGCAGGGGACGGCGCCCTTGGCGCGCATCCAGGCGACGGCGCAGCTGGTGTCCAGACCGCCGCTGAAGGCGATGCCGACCCGTTCGCCCACTGGAAGAGAGGTAAGAACCTTAGTCACGATGGCCAGCCTAACCTGAAACTTATGCGATGTCTATTGGCTTCTCAGGCGTAATTGCACTGACGACTATGCGTTCCCGCTAATAACTATGCGCGATCGGGTCGGTATCGGCCATCAGGCGTGCACGAGGATGATCTTGCCCATTCCCTCCCCGGATTCGAGCAGGTCATGGGCCCGGGCGACCTCCTCGAAGGGGATCCTGGTCTGCCTGCCCGGGGCGATCCGCCCGGAGCTGACCAGGGGCCACACGAGGCTCTCCACCCGGCGGCAGATCTGCTCCTTCTGCGCCGCGGGGCGCCCGCGCAGGCTCGTCGCGGTGATCGTGCCACGACGGTTGAGCAGGTCGGCGATGTTGAGCGTGCCGCGCGTGCCCTTCTGCATCCCGATGATGACCAATCTGCCGTCCAGCGCCAGTGAGCTGACGTTCATCTCCAGGTACTTGGCGCCGATGATGTCGAGGATCACGTCGACGCCGCGGTCCTGGGTGGCCACCATCACAGCGGACTGCCAGTCCTCGTGGTAGTCGAAGCCGGCGTCCGCCCCGAGTTCGCGGCAGTAGTCCAGCTTGGACTGCGAGCCGGCCGTCACGAAGACGCGCGCGCCCAGGGCCTTGGCGTACTGGATCGCGAAGCTGCCGATGCCGCCGGCGCCGCCGTGGATGAGCACCGACTGGCCCGATTCCAGCGTGACGTTGTCGAAGTTGGAGACCACCGTGGCCGCGACCTCGACCAGTCCGGCCGCCACCAGCGGGTCGACACCCAGCGGCAGGGCGATGAGCTGGCCGGCCGGCACCAGGAAGTAGTCGGCATAGGCTCCGCCGGCCAGCAGGGCGAGGGTCTGCTCGCCGACCTCGTGGCCGGTGACCCCCTCGCCGAGCGCGGTGATCACGCCGAGCGCCTCCAGGCCCATCACCTCGGTCGTGCCGGCGGGCGGGGGATAGTGGCCCTGGCGCTGCAGGATGTCACCGCGGTTCACGCCGGCCGCCTGCATTCGCACCTGGACCTCGCCCGGGCCGGGGAGCGGCGTGGGGATCGAGGTCAGTTCCAGCTTGTCCGAGCCACCGGGCTCGCTCACCGTGATCGCATGCATGTCTCCAGACTGCCAGACACGCGCGTCCGCTACCATGAATGGGCGCCCACAAGGTGCATCGGCGAGGTCGCATAGTGGACGAGTGCAGCCGCCTTGAAAGCGGCCGAGCGAAAGCTCCGTGGGTTCGAATCCCACCCTCGCCGCGGCTTGCCACGAAGGGGAGACATGAACAGTTACATCCTGCGTCCTCGCCCGCCACGCCGCGCACTGGTGCTCGGCTGTGCGGCTTCGGTCATCGGTGTGTTCGTGCTGCTGTTCGGGCTGCTGGCCGGCTGGCCGGTCGTCGTCGTGATCCTCGGGGCCCTCGTGCTGGCGGTGGGCATCGCCGTCCTGCTGCTGATCGCCTATTCGCTGGCCCACCACAGCCTCTTCGTCGACCTGGACGACCAGGGCTTCCACGTGCACGGGCCGGGTCTCGACAGGAAGGGTTCCTGGGCGCGCGTCACCCGGGTGGCCCTCACCCCCGACGGCTCGCGCCTGGTGATCGCCTCCGGCGCGATCAAGCGCACCTACATCATCTGCCCCAACGGTGGTGAGGACCCGGTGATGAAGTCGATCGTCGCCGACATCGCGGGCCGGGTCAGCGCCGTCGCGAGCTGAGGGCTCGCTCGCTCACTTGACCGGGCTGTAGCTGCACACGTTCGCGAGATTCTCCGCGGGTGTGGTCGTCGAGGTCGAGGCGGGTGCGGAACTCGTGGTCTCGGTGGTGGTCGCCGCCGAACTCGCCCCGCCCGTCGCCGCGGCGCTCGTCGGTGCGGCGGTGCTCTGGCTCGTCGTGGCCGACGCGGAGGAGGTGGCCTGGCTCGCCAGGATGGCCGAGTTGATCGTGCTGCGCATCTCCGGATAGTCCGGATTGCCGGGCACGATCTCGTTGGCGACCGGCGTGCCGTCGAGGCTCTGCGCGAAGACGACCCGGGTGACCTGGCCGTCCTTGACCTTGAGTGCCAGGTCGGCGATGTCGTCGAGCAGGTTCTCCGGGATGTCGGTGCTCATCATGTCCTGCCCTGCAGAGGCGATCGCCTCGTAACGGGTGAGCATGGTCTGCGGGTTGG
>JBAQVA010000044.1:0-2613 GCA_049297835.1 Propionibacterium sp. | reverse complement strand
CGTCGACCGCCTTTGACGACAGCCCGTCCGCGATGACGAAACCGACCTGCCAGCCGGTGGTGGGCAAGGGGCTGAGATCGGCCGGCACCCGCCCGAGGTCGGGCCTGCGCAGGTATTCGCCGCGGTCGCGCGCCTTGCTCCTGAGCGTGATCGGCTCGCCGAGATCGACCCCGGCCAAGCCCGGGAGCAGCGCATCGAGATCGAGTCCGTCGTGGACGGCGTCCCGGGCGGCCGCCAGCGCCGTGTTCAGCTGCAGCACGGCACTGGTGGGCAGCGCAGCACCCGCCTGGCCCAGACCGATACGCGCCTGGGTGCTTCCGCGCATCGGCGCCCAAGGATCCGGCGACCCGGCGTCCGACGGCCTGTCGATCATCGGCGCGCTCATCGCACACCCACCCCGACCAGCTCGCGCAGCGACGAGGAGCCGAGAGGCAATCCGTGCACCTGCCCCTCGAGGTCGGCGATGCCCTGGGTCATCAGCCACCGCTCGAACTCGGGAGCGCAGCGCAGGCCCAGCACATTCCGGATCACCGTGGCGTCGTGGTACGACAGGCTCTGGTAGCCGAGCATCACGTCGTCCCCGCCCGGTGCCGTGATGACGTAGTTGACCCCCGCCGCGCCCAGCAGCGTCATGAGCGTGTCCATGTCGTCGAAATCCGCCTCCGCGTGGTTCGTGAAACACACGTCGACACCCATGGGCACGCCGAGCAGCTTGCCGCAGAAGTGATCCTCCAGGCCGGCACGGATGATCTGCTTGCCGTCGTAGAGATACTCCGGGCCGATGAAACCGACCACGGTGTTGAGCAGCAGTGGCTTGAAATGCCTTGCCAGACCGTATGAACGCGCCTCGAGTGTCTGCTCGTCGACTGGGCGTCCGCCGGTGCCGATGTGCGCCCCGGCGCTCAAGGACGAGCCCTGCCCGGTCTCGAAGTACATGACGTTCTGGCCGACGGTGCCCCTGTGCAGCGACTGCCCCGCGGCATAGCCCTCCTCGAGCATCGCAATGTCCACCCCGAAGGAACGGTTCGTGCCTTCACTACCGCCGATGGACTGGAAGACCAGGTCGACGGGGACGCCGGCCTCGATGAGCCCGATGGTCGTGCTGATGTGGGTGAGCACGCACGACTGCATGGGGATCTCGTATGCGCGGCGGATGTCGTCGACCAGCACGTTGAGATCGGCGCACACCTGCGGGGAGTCGCCCGCCGGGTTGATGCCCACCACCGCATCCCCGCAGCCAAGCAGCAGGCCGTCGAGGATCTCGGCGGCGATGCCCCGGGTGTCATCGGTGGGGTGGTTGGGTTGCAGGCGCGTGGCCAGGCGTCCGGGCAGGCCCATCGTGGTGCGGAAGGCGGCCTCCACCCGACAGGCCCTGGCCACGGCAATGAGGTCCTGGTTGCGCATGATCTTGCTCACCGCGGCGGCCATCTCCGGGGTGAGGCCAGGTGCGACGGCCTTGAGCTGGGCGGAGCCTTCCGGGCGCGCTGCCGCGTCCAGCAGCCACTCGCGCAGGCCTCCTACCGTCAGACCTCTCAGCGGGTCGAAGGCGGACGCCGAGTGGGTGTCGATGATGAGCCGCGTGACTTCGTCGGACTCGTAGGGCATCACCATCTCGGACAGGAAGGTGGTGAGATCCACATCGGCGAGCGCCCATTGGGCGGCGGCGCGTTCGGCCTCGGAGCGGGCGGCGCAGCCGGCGAGTTCGTCCCCGGATCGCCGGGGGCTCGCCTTGGCCATCAGGTCGACCAGCGAGTCGAACTCGAAGCTGTGACCGTTGAGGGTCTGGCTCGTGAACATGGTGCCCTCCAGGTTCGATGGCGCCGGGACGCGGATGCGTCGGCCCGGATCACCATGTCCCTCCGTTCTATGCGGTGATTGTTAGGGGGCTGCTAAGGCCATGTTTCGTGCTCGTTACCGCTGGACATCCGATGGTGATTGGGACTGTTGGAGTGGCGACATGATGAGCGCCTTCAGACACCCGTCCCCCCTCACGGACGCGGCGCAATAGTCCAGCGGCGGCGGGATAGACCCGTCCGGGCGTCGTCCCCCCCACGGACGCGGCGCAATGATCCAGCGGCGGCGTCATAGACCCGTCCGGGCATCCCCCTCATGGACGCGGCGCAATGATCCAACGGCGGCGGGATATCCCACCGCGTTCTCGACATGACGCCGCCACTAGAGGAGGGGGCGAGGGCACACCAGCCTGAACCAAGACGACGTGAACCCAACCACCTGAGAAGACCAGCACACAGTGACGCGGCACCACTGACCAGCGTCAGACACCCCTCCCCTCACGGACGCGGCGCAATGATCCAGCGGCGGCGGGATATGCCGCCGCGTTCTCGACATGACGCCGCCACGCCAAGACGAGACCAGGCCACACCAGCGTCAGACACCCCTCCCCCCTCACGGACGCGGCGCAATGATCCAACGGCGACGGGATATCCCGCCGCGTTCTCGACATGACGCCGCGCCTGCCAGGCGAATGAGAAGGAACCTGCCAAACTACGTAGGTGCCTGTTGATTTGTGAAGGTTGCTTCATATACTAGGAAGGAGCCTTCGCTGAGGAAGTGAGGGCGAACACACGTGAACGGAGTCATTCCATGACTGAA
>JBAQVA010000043.1:0-13898 GCA_049297835.1 Propionibacterium sp. | reverse complement strand
TGCCCCGGCGCAGCTGGACGAGCTGCTGGCGCAGGTGCAGCGCCACCGGATAGGAGTTGCGCTCCCCGATGACCACCAGATCGGCGGCACCCATCATGCTGCGCACGCTGGCCTGCAGACGCCCGTCCGACAGCCGGGCCAGCTGGGCCAGGTTGCGGGTCTCCTGGGCGATGTAAGCGTCGATCCCCTGGTTGGCGCCCAGGGGGATCCCCCGGTCGTAGCGGGCCTCGCTGCGTAGCTGGGCGAACGACTCGTAGCCGAGCCGCCGGTAGAGCCGGCTCAGCGTTGGCCGGGAGACCCCGCTGAGTGCCGACAGCTCGGCCGAGGAGTACGACGCCAGATCGTCCAGGTGCTCCAGCAGCGTGTCCGCGGCGCGGCTCTCCTGGCCGGTCAGCTCGGCGTAGACCGAGGCGATCCTGGACTCGACGGGATTCGGCGCGCCCGGAACGGACGCGGTCTCCTCGCCGGGGGAGCCTGCCAGTTCGGTGTGCGCCATCTCGGTGCCTCTCTCGGGTCGGTTCGCGGTGATTGGTGGTGCCCCGGTGGACGCGCCGGCAGTCTCGCCGGGGGCATCCGGAGCGGCGTGCTCAGGCGGCTGTGTGCCGACGGTAGTCCTCGGCCACCTGCCAGACGGCTGCCTCATAGGCATCGAGCGCGGCGGCGACGTCCTCGGTGAGCACCGACTCGTCGGGGGCATGGCTGATGCCGTCGTGGCAGCGCACGAAGAGCATGGCGATGTCGCACAGGTCGGCCACCACCATCGCGTCGTGGCCGGCGCGCGACCACATGCGCATCGGTGCCTCGGTGGTTCCGGTGGCCTGCTGGATGCCGCGGGCGACCGCGTCCATGAGTGCGGGTGCGCAGCGCACCGAATGCGCCTGGTGGATCTGGTTCACGTCGACCGTCAGCCCGCGACGCCGGCAGATCTCGTCGAGCTCCTGGCGGATGAGCTCCCAGGCGCGATCGCGCGCCTCGTCGGTCTCGGCCCGCAGGTCGAGGCTGAAGACCGCCTCGCCAGGGACGATGTTCACCGCGCCGGGCTCGACGTGCAGCTGCCCGACAGTGGCGATGACCTCCTGCTGCTTGCCGATCCGCTCGATCGCGATGACGGCCTCCGAGGCCCCGACGAGGGCGTCCTTGCGCCGCGGGTAGGGGGTGCCGCCGGCATGACGGGCCTCGCCGGTCACGGTGATCTGGAAACGCCGGGCGCCGGCGATCGACGTGACCACTCCGAGCGGGAGGCCGGCGGCCTCCAGCGCGGGCCCCTGCTCGATGTGCGCCTCCAGGTAGCCGACCACCTCGGAGCGCTTCTTCGCCGCGTCGCCGATCCGTGCCGGGTCGAGGCCGAAGTCGGTGAAGGCCTGTCCGAGGCTCACCCCCTGCGCGTCGTGGAGTTCCCACAGGTCCTCGCTCCAGCTGCCCGCGAGCGCCCGTGAGCACAGCAGGGTCGCGCCGAAACGCACGCCCTCCTCCTCGTGGAAGGCGTAGGTCTCCAGCGCGAAGGGCAGCGTGCGGCCGCTGCGGGCGATGCGCCGGGCGACCTCGATCGACAGCAGCACGCCCAGGATCCCGTCGTAGCGCCCGGCATCGGGCACGGTGTCCAGGTGCGAGCCGAGGATCAGCGCCGGCAGACCGGGCCTCTCGCCCTCCAGGCGTCCGACCCGCGAGCCGGAGGCATCGCGCCAGTTCTCCAGGCCGGCGTCGGTCATCCAGTCCGCCGCCAGCGCGTCGACGCGGGCGTGCTCGGGGCTGAGGTAGACCCTTTCGATTCCGCCGTCCATCGACGAGTGGGACGCGAGCTCGTCGCAGCGCTCCATGATCAGTCGTGCCTGCCGCTGGCTGTCCAGCGCGGGCCGGTTCTCGGTGCTCGTGCCCTGCTGGCTCATCGTGCGTTCTCCTCGTAGTGGTTGAGGGCGGCGCTCACGCCGCCACCGGCAGGAACCTCGGCGCCGAATCGGCGCAGCTCGGCCTCGAGCCCGGCCAAGGTGGTGAGCACAGTGTCGCGCCTCGCGTTGTAGCCCATCACACCGACCCGCCAGACGACTCCGGCGAGCGGTCCGAAGGAGGTGCCGATCTCGATGCCGAAGTCGGCGAGCAGGGCTGCGCGCACCTCGTCGCCCGGCAGCCCCTCGGGGATCTTCACCCCGATCACGTTGTTCATCCGATGGCCCTGGTCGCCGAACAGCTCCAGGCCGAGACCGCGCAGCCCGGCGGCCATCGCCGCGCCGTGCAGCGCGTGGCGGGCGACCGCCCGGTCCATGCCCTCGTCGGCCAGCAGTCGCGCGCACTCGCGTGCGCCGTAGAGCATCGTGCCCGATTCGGTGTGGTGGTTGAGCCGCTGGGGGCCCCAGTAGTCCATGAGCATGCCGAGGTCGAAGTAGTTCGAGCCGATCCGCACACCCTTGCCGGCGCTGCCGTCCGAGATGCCCGCCTCGATGTGCTTGCGGCCTTCGATCACCTCGCGGGCCCGCTCCGAGATCGTGATCGGCGCCGAGCCCGAGGGGCCGGCGAGGCACTTCTGCAGGCCGCAGCTCACGACGTCGAGGCCCCACTCGTCGGTGAGCAGGGTGTTGCCGCCGATGGACGCGGTGGCGTCCACGAAGCTGAGCACGCCGTACTTGCGGCAGATCCGCCCGATCCCCTCCAGCGGCTGGTTCATCGTGGTGGCGGTGTCGCCCTGCACTGTCGCGAAGACGGCCGGCCGGTGGGTGCGGACGGCCTCCTCGATCTCGGCGTCGGTGAAGACCGTCCCCCACTCGCGCTCGATCGTCTCCACGCGGGCGCCGACCCGCTCGCTGATCTCCTTGAGCAGCAGCCCGAAGCGGCCCATCACGGCGATGAGCACCTTCTGGCCAGGCTCGATGATCGAGACCAGGGCCGCCTCGATCGCAGCCCGGGAGGTGCCGTCGACGACGAAGGTCGCCCAGTTCTCCGTGCCGAAGACGGTGCGGTAGAGCCCCATCGTCTCGTTCATCGTCTCGGTCATCCAGGGGTCGAACTGGCCGACCAGGGCGGCGGACATGGCACGGGTGACGCGCGGGTCGGCGTTGATCGGGCCGGGGCCCATGAGCAGCCTGGTGGGTGGATTGAGTTGGTCCATGTGTGCTGGAACTCCTAGTCATCGGGTCAGGTGGGGGTGTCGCAGGCGACGCCCCCGGTGCAGTCAGTGGTGCGTGAGGAGACCCCACATCGTCCCCGGAGCCGTGTCTCGGGCCGGCGGCACGATTCTGGTCGTTTCGCAAAACGAATGGAACGAGAATTTCACCGAACCCAGTGTGTGATGGGTCATCTCACTCGACAAGACGACTTCCGGGTTGTCACAGGACTGAAACATTCATTCAACATCATGGTTCCTGTGGAACGCACGTACCAATCAGCTCTGGGGGAGGACTGTCGGGTGCGGACGCATGCATGCGCCTCCCGGCGAGTTCCTCGCTGCTGCCAGCCAGCCGCCCCCAGGGCAGGAGGAAGTCCGACATGAAGTATGTGAAGAATCTCACGGTGCAGATCCTGGTGGCGGCCGTGGCCGGCATCGTCTTCGGGCTCGTCGTCGGTGAATGGGCGAAGAATCTCCAGTTCATCGGGAACATGTTCATCCGTCTCATCCAGATGTCGATGGTCCCCCTGGTCATGTGCTCGGTGATTGCCGCCACAGGTGCCATGTCCGGCAAGGGTGCCGGCAAGCTGGCGGCCCGCACCTTCGCCTGGGACTTCGGCCTGGCGGTCGTGGCGGCTGTCTTCGGCTGGTTCCTCAGCGAGGTGATCCGCCCCGGGGTCGGGATGGTCTTCACCGGAAAGCTCGACCCGGGGCTGCAGCAGTCCGCCGCGAAGACGACCGGCTGGCAGGAGACCATCCTCAACTTCGTCTCCAAGAACGTCGTGAGCTCCATGGCGAGCGCCGACATGGTGCCGATCATCGTCTTCTCGCTGCTCTTCGGGGCCGCGCTCAACGGCTATGTGGTGAAGTCCGGGAACAGACTGGTGCTCAACTTTTTCGAGCAGACCCAGCAGATCGTGCTCACCATGATCCGTTTCGTCATGTACATCGCGCCGATCGGGGTCTTCTGCCTGCTCGCGGACATGACCGGTGAGGTCGGCTTCAGCGTGGTGACCACCGCCCTGAAGTATCTCGGCACGACGCTGCTGGGGGTCGTCGTCATGATGATCGCCTTCGCCCTGTTCGTCTCGGTGAAGGCCAGGCTCGACCCCAGGCTGATGCCGGAGAAGTTCTTCGAGCAGAGCATGATCGCCGTCACGACGACGAGCTCCGCGGTCACCTTCCCGACCATCCTCAAGAACGCGGTCGAGAAGTTCGGGGTCAGCCCCCGGGTCGCCAACTTCACCCTGCCGATCTGCCTGACGATGGGTGCCAAGGGCGCCGTGCTGAACTACGTGGTCGTCGTCATGTTCCTGGCCCAGGCGGGGGACGTGCACCTCAACATCGGCAAGGTCATCATGGCGATGGCCCTGGCGCTGCTGCTCAATCTCGGCACCGTCACCGTGCCCGGCGGCTTCCCGGTCATCGCCATGTTCCTCGCCACCACGCTCGGCCTGCCCTTCCAGGCGGTCGGCCTGCTCATCGCCGTGGACTGGTTCACCGGGATGTTCCGCACCTTCCTCAACGTGAACGGCGACACCATCGTCGCGCTCCTGGTGGCCAACGCCACCGACGAGATCGACAGGGATGTCTACAAGGGCCTGAAGAAGGTCAGCGCCGATGTGCTCGTCGAGCCCGATGCGGACGAGGACCAGGTCGAGATCGACGTGCCCCGCGCGTCACGGTGAGCAGGCCCGCGCCCGGGCCCCGGGTGCGGGCTCCGGGCGCTGCCGGTCAGGCGCGGAACAGCTCGTGGCCGATCGGCTGGTTCCCGGACAGCCGCGTCCCGCGCAGCCACACGTCGGTGATCGAGCCGATCGAGCGGTAGCCGTTCCAGGCGGAGATCGGATTGCGGTGGCGCAGCGCCTCGGCGTCCACGACCTGCGGGGTGCGGGGTGACCAGATCGCCAGGTCGGCGTCGTGGCCTGCGACCAGGCCGCCCTTCCCGGGCACCGACATGAGCTCGGCCGGACGTCGCGACATCCACTCGGCGACGCGGTCCAGACCGATGCCGCGCCGGCTCGCGGCGTCGAGCATCGCGGTGTAGCCAACCTGGACGCCGGCGATGCCGCCCCAGGCCAGCTGCAGGTCCCCGTCCCCGGCGAACTTGCGGGCCCTGGTCGAGGGGGAGTGATCGGTCACGACGATGTCGATCAGCCCGTCGAGCAGGCCCTGCCACAGGACCTCCTGGTTGCCGGCATCGCGGATGGGCGGACAGCACTTGAACTCCGGCGCTCCGTCCGGGATGGATTCGGCCGACAGGCACAGGTAGTGGGGGCAGGTCTCGACGCTGAGCGGCAGGCCCTCGGCGCGTGCCGCGGCGACCAGGTCGAGGCCCCTGGCGCTCGACAGGTGCAGCAGGTGGGTGCGGCAGCCGGTCTCGCGCATGGTGTCGACGACGAGCCTGATCGCGGCCAGCTCGGCCTCGTCCGGCCGGCTGGCCAGGAAGTCGGCATAGGCCCTCGAGTGCCGTGCCGGCGCGGCCTCGATGGTGTGCTGGTCCTCGGCGTGGACGATGAGGAGCCCGCCGAAGGAGGCGATCTCGGTCATGGCCCGGCGCAGCTGGCCGGGGTCAAGGGGCTCGAACTCGTCGACGCCGCTGGGCAGCGTGAAGCACTTGAAGCCGAAGACCCCCTTGTCCCACAGCTCCTCCAGGTGACCGAGGTTCTGCGGCACGGCACCGCCCCAGTAGCCCAGGTCGACCGAGAGCTTGCCCGCCGCGGCGGCGCGCTTGGTCGCCAGCGCCTCGGGGGTGGTGGTCGAGGGGATGGAGTTGAGCGGCATGTCCAGCACGGTGGTGACTCCGCCCGCGGCCGCCGCGGCGGTTCCCGAGGCGAAGCCCTCCCAGTCGGTCCGGCCGGGCTCGTTGAGGTGGACATGGGTGTCGACGCCCCCGGGCAGGAGGACGTCCGCCGGGTCGACGACGACCTCGGCCCCAGGGGTCTCGCCGGCCGCGACCGAGGCGATGACGCCGTTGCGCACCGTCACGGTGAGCGGGCCGGTGCCGCCCGGGCCCGCAGCGTGGGCAGCGGAAATAGTGAAACTGGACGGATCTGGCATGCTTGCCTCCGACGATCGTCGACGTCAGGGTTGACGCGGAAAGGGAAAGTGACAGTCGCTGGTGAAACCAGCGTTCCAACTGTAGGGCGCATCGCGCGCGTCACTCGCTGTCCCAGCCTCCCGCCAGAACTGCAACACGATTGAAACATTGGTGCGCGCGCAGTGACATCTGTTTGAAACAAGCGTTTGGCACCCTGGTTTTCGTGGAACGACAGTTTCACCCAGCTCACCTTGGAGGTCCACCGTGGCGACACAGACCACACTCCAGCCGGATGACCGCTCCGTCGTCTCAGCCACAACGGCTCAGTCCGATGTGCATGTCGGCTCCGACTACCACCTCAGTCTCTACAACGACGACCTGGCGCCGTTGGTGAAGAAGCGTTGGACCTGGTACAACGTCTTCGCCTTCTGGATGTCCGACGTCCACTCGGTCGGCGGCTATGTGACGGCGGGCAGCCTGTTCGCCTTCGGTCTGGCCTCCTGGCAGGTCTTCGTCTGCCTGATCGTCGGCATCGTCGTCGTCATGGTGCTCGCCAACCTGGTGGCGAAGCCCAGCCAGGAAGCCGGCACTCCCTTCCCGGTGATCTCCCGGGCGCCGTTCGGGGTGCGGGGCGCGAACGTCCCGGCCGTCCTCCGCGGTCTCATCGCGGTCGCCTGGTACGGAGTGCAGACCTATCTGGCGTCCAATGCGCTGGTCATCGTGGCCGTGAAGCTGTGGCCCGGTCTGGCGCCCTTCGCCGACAAGGGTCAGCACGGCTTCGTGGGACTGTCCGCAGTCGGCTGGGCCGCCTATCTGGTCCTGTGGGTGGCCCAGGCCTTCGTCTTCTGGCACGGCATGAACAGCATCCGCAAGTTCATCGGCTGGGCGGGGCCCGCGGTGTACGTCGTGATGATCGCGCTGACCGTCTACATGGTGGTCAAGGCCGGCATGAGCAACATCAACTTCACCCTCGGCTCGGTCAAGTACTCCGGCGGCAAGGCACTGTGGGAGATGGTCATCGCGACGTCGATCGTGGTGAGCTACTTCTCCGGGCCGCTGCTCAACTTCGGTGACATCTCCCGCTACGGGCGCAGCATGAAGGACGTCAGGCGCGGCAACTTCTGGGGCCTGCCGGTGAACTTCACCTTCTTCTCGATCCTCACCGTGATCTGCGCCGCCGCGACCCTTCCGGTCTACGGCCAGCTCATCACCGACCCGGTCGAGACGGTGGGGCGCATCGACAACACCTTCGCCGTCGTGCTCGGTGCCCTGACCTTCGCCATCGCCACCGTGGGGATCAACATCGTGGCCAACTTCATCAGCCCGGCCTTCGACTTCTCCCACGTCGCCCCGCAGAAGATCTCCTGGCGGGCCGGCGGCATGGTCGCGGCGGTGGGTTCGGTGCTCATCACCCCCTGGAACCTGTACTCCAGCCCGGAGGTCATCCACTACACGCTCGACGTGCTGGCCAGCTTCACCGGGCCGCTGTTCGGCATCCTGGTGTGCGACTACTACCTCATCCGCCACCAGCACGTGGTGATCGACGATCTCTACACGATCAATCCGGGCGGACGCTATTTCTACCGGAAGGGCGTCAATCCCAAGGCCGTCGCGGCCACCGTCATCGGTGGTCTCGTCGCCCTGGCGATCGTGATGATTCCCGCGGAACCCTTCAAGTCGATGGCCAATTTCTCGTGGTTCATCGGTGCGGGTATCGGCGCACTGTCCTATTTCCTGGCATCGAAGGGCGACCGGGAGAAGTACCGCGCAGACCTGCCGGCGGCGCTCTGAGGCGGTCCGGCAGACATCCATCCGGCCGGCGGGCCGGTTCCCGAACACGAGGACGTTCCCATGCGCATCAGGGTCATCAATCCCAACACCACCGAATCGATGACGGAGACGATCCGGGTTTCGGCCCAGGCCGCCGCGGCTCCGGACACGGTCATCGAGGCAGTGACCCCGACGATGGGCCCGGCCAGCATCGAGGGCCATTACGATGAGGCCCTCGCCGTGCCCGGGGTGCTCACCGAGGTGGCGCGCGGCGTCGAGGAGGGGGCGGACGGATTCGTCCTCGCCTGCTTCGGGGATCCGGGGATGGATGCCGCGCGGGAGCTGGCGCAGGGGCGTCCGGTGATCGGCATCGCGCAGGCCGGGATGCACGTCGCCGCCCTCGCCGCCCGAGGTTTCGCCGTCGTCACCACGCTTTCACGCACGGCAGGGCGGGCCTGGGACCTGGCCCGCGCATACGGCTTCGGCGACCGGTGCGTCGAGGTGCTGGCCTGTGAGGTGCCGGTGCTGGCCGTGGACTCGGCGGAGGAGATGGTCGCCGAGCTGGCCAGGGAGGCCCTCACCCATGACGGGGTGGAGGCGATCGTGCTGGGCTGTGCCGGGATGGCCGAGATGGCGGCGCGGGTGACCGCCGAGGTGCACGCCCCGGTCATCGACGGGGTCGGCGCGGGCGTGGGGCTCGTGGAGACGATGGTGCGGATCGGAGTGGGAGGCTGCGCCCGGGGCGAGTACGCGCGTCCGCTGCCCAAGAGGTACGTGGGCCTGCTCGAGGGCTTCGCGGTACCGGAGAGGTGAGCGGCGCGCTCCCGGAATCCGCGATGGGCATCACTTCGCCAGTGACTTCACTGCAAGCTTGATGCCCATCGTGAGTCGCTGGGCGCGGCTGGCTGGCGCTGCGGGCGCTTCCCGAGCACGCCGGGGACGAACTGCGCACCCGCTGAGTGGTGGGGGCCGGGCCCGAGGGCCGAGAATCTGCTGTCCGGGCGGTCGATCTCGGAAATCCGAGCGAAAAGTGAGGCCGCCGGTCGCCTCTGTGACGGCAAAGACACGACTGCGCGGCAACCGACGGCTCAGGAAGCGTATCGGTTGTGGGACGGCACATATTGCACGGACACGGATGTGACACGCTGAATTCGTGTCGTCGGGCAGTGCGTCCTGCGATGCGAGGCCCTGAATTCGGCGACGGCCGGGCAGGTCTGCGTCCAGATGAATTGTCGATGGCCTGGGCATGAATTCCGACGGGTTCTGCGTGGCGGCGCGACGACGAGCACTCGACTGGCGAGCGCGATCTGCCGGAGCGTAACCTACGCTTCTGTCAACACAGGCGATGGCGCAGAACGCTTGCCTGTGCGCCCTTGCCGGTGACTGGTCAGCGGGTCGATGTGAGGGAACGGATGGCGCACACATGCGGTTGAAGGTGGACGGGACAACGGGTCAGCTCGCCGGAGAGCTTGACGTACCGGTTTCGAAGTATCACGTGCATCGGGCTCTCATGCTCGCGGCACTGTCTCCCGGTGTGAGCCGCATCACCGGCCGTTCCCGTACCCGCCAGGTCGGCTGGACGATCGACGCCCTGCGTCATCTCGGGGTGCAGGTCGACATCGAGGACGACGGATATGTCGTGCACGGTGTGGGCGGCCACTTCCTGGCCAGCGGCAGCGTCTCCAACGGGCCGCGTCCGGGAGTCATCGACATCGGCTCCTCGGGCACCACCTTGTACTTCCTGGCCGGTCTGGTCAGCCTGGCGCGCACCCCCGTGACGGTCACCGGCATGAAGTACGTGCAGCGCCGCCCGATCCGCGCGCTGCTCCAGGCGCTGCTCGACATGGGTGTCGACCTGCGCTCGGTGCACGACGACTGGTGCGTGCCGGTGAGGGTGCAGCCCGGCGCCCCCAGGGGCGGCGACGTGTCGATCAAGGGCACGCTGTCCCAGTGGGTGAGCGGGCTGCTCATCCTGGCCCCCTTCGCGCGCCAGGACACCACGGTGCACATCGTCGGCGGCCCGCTCAACGAGCGGACCTATGTCGATCTCACCGTGCGCATGATGCGGCACTGGGGTTTCGTGGTGGAGCCCGACAAGGACTTCCAGAACTTCTTCGTGCCCGCCGGGCAGCAGGGCCACGCCGCCGACTACACGGTGCCCGCCGACATCGGTGCCTCGGCATTCGGCGTCGCCGTGGCCGCCCTGCACCCCTCGGACGTGCTCTTCCGTGGGCAGAGCGCCATCACCGCGGCCGAGGCCGACCATCCCGAGGCGGACTTCCTCGACATCGCGGCCCGGATGGGCGTGCGGATGACCCGCGACGAGCAGACCGGTTTCATGCGGGTGCGCAGCGACGGCTCCCCGCTCAAGCCCTTCGACGTCAATTGCCGCGACATCCCGGACCTGCTGCCCGTGCTGTCCACGATGGCCACCTTCGCCGACGGCGTCAGCCGGCTCACCGATGTGGGCCACATCCGGCTCAAGGAGTGCGACCGGGTCGCGGCGATGCTCCAGCTCAACCGCCTCGGCGGCCAGCTTGAGCAGGACGAGAACGAGCTGCGGATCACCGGCCCGGCCACCCTGCACGGTGCCGGGCTGTCGTCCTTCAACGATCACCGGGTGCTCATGTCGCTGGCCGTCGCCGCGACCCGGGCCACCGGCTCGTCGACGCTCACCTATCCGCGGGCCTATCGCATTTCCTATCCGGAGTTCTTGGAGCAGATGAACGGAATCGGACTGTCCATGTCAGTCATCCCGTCGAACTCGTCCGATCACGAGGCCGACGAGACGGAGCCGGCCGACGAGGCGGTGGCCAGCGGTGGCGCGAAGGGTGCGCCCGAGCCGCATCTCGTGCTCAGCAGCGCGGTGCGCGAGCTGGCCACGAAGCACCCGGACGACGCCGCCGTCATCGAGGTGGGCGGTCCGTCACCGGTCACCACGAGCTGGTCGCAGTTGCAGGCCCAGGCCGACAAGGTCTCGGCGATGCTGCTCGAGCTGGGGGTGCGGCGCGGCGAGGCGGTCTCCCTGCAGCTGCCCAACTGGGTCGAGTTCGTGGCCGTGACGCTGGGCATCATGCAGATCGGTGCCGTCGTCACCCCGATCATGCCCGTCTTCGGCGCCCACGAGATCGCGAAGATCCTCACCCGTTCGCGGGCCCGCGTGATCTTCATCCCCGACGGCTTCCGCCACCAGGACAACCCGCGTGACCTCATCGCCGCCGCCAAGGAGCCCGGCGCCGATCTGAAGATCGAGCAGGTCGTGGTGCTGCGCGCCCAGTCCCGCGGCGGGCGCCCGCTGCCCACCACCACCCCGCCGGTGCCCACCGAGGCGATGAACGACTCCAGGACCGGCGACTGGGTCTGGCGCTACTACCGCCAGGCGATCGGCACCCAGGATCCGCACCTGGACGACATCCTCGCCCGCACGCCGGCTCCGGACGACCCCTTCCAGCTGTTGTTCACCTCGGGCACCACGGGCGAGCCGAAGGGCGTCCTGCACGCCCATCGCCCCTTGTCCACCGCCGTGTCGATGGAGATCAGGCATCTCGGCCTGAACACCTCGGACCGGATCTTCGTGCCCACTCCGATGGCCCACCAGACCGGCTTCCTGTACGGCCTGCTGCTGGCCTGGCAGCTGGGGGTGGCTGCGGTCATCCAGCCCGTCTGGGACGCGAAGACCGCGCTGGCCCAGGGATTCGCCCAGGCACGGGCCACCTTCGTCCAGGCCGCGACCCCCTTCCTGGCCGACACCGTGGCGCAGGTCAAGGGCGGCGCCGCCGTTCCCGAGTCCCTGCGGATCTTCGTGGCCACCGGTGCCGCGGTTCCCCGGGCGCTCGCCCGGGAGGCGACCGATGTGCTGCAGTGCGCCGTGCTGGGCGCCTTCGGGACCACCGAGTCCTGTCTCGGCGCGCTGTCGACCCCGCTGGACCCGCCGGACGAGGCCTGGGGTTCGGACGGCCGGGCGCTGGACGGCATCGAGCTGCGGATCCGCGACGACGACGGCCGTGAGCTGCCTGCGGGCCAGGAGGGGAACTTCGAGATCCACTCGCCGACGCTCTTCCTGGGTTACCTGGAGCGTCCCGAGCTCACCAAGGAGGTCTTCACGGCGGACGGCTGGTTCCGCACCGGAGACCTGGCCACCCTCGACGAGCACGGCTTCCTGCACATCACCGGGCGCGTCAAGGACGTCATCAACCGTGGTGGCGAGAAGATTCCGGTGGTCGAGATCGAGAACCTGCTGTTCCAGCACCCCCTGGTGGCCGAGGCGGCCATCGTCGCGATGCCGGATCCCCGGCTCGGTGAACGGGCCTGCGCCTTCGTCGTCCCGGCGGGGGAGAAGAAGCTGGGCTTCGAGCAGATGAAGGACTATCTGGGCCAGCGCGGACTGTCGAAGTACTACTGGCCCGAGCGGTTGGAGTTCATCGACGCGCTGCCCCGCAACGTCGTCGGCAAGGTACAGAAGAATGTGCTCAGGGAGCGTGCCAAGCACCTGGGCGTCCAAGGAAAGAAGTGAACGTGATGGATGACGCGACATTCGCCCAGCTCAAGGACGACGTGGCTGCCTGGGTTGCCGGGCCCGGCGAGGAGTGGTCCGAGCGGATCGAGAAGGACGGCGCCGTGCCGCCCGAGCTGGTGGACGAGCTGCGCGAGCGCGGCTACCTGTCCCTGGCGGCGCCCGAGGAGCTCGGTGGCCACGGTGTGCCGTTCTCCCGCTTCCTGCTGCTCATCGAGCAGTTCAGCAGGCTCCATGCCTCGATCCGGATGCTCGTGCACGTGAACAACGGCATCTGGCGCGCCATCGAGAAGTACGCGACCGACGAGCAGCGCGAGCAGATCGTCATCCCGACCGTGCAGGGACGCAAGCGCATCGCCTTCACCCTCACCGAGGCCAACTCGGGCACCGGCGCCGACATCCGCACGACGGTGCGCCGCGAGGGCGACCACTACCTGCTCAACGGCGAGAAGCACCTCATCACCTTCGGGGTGAGCTGTGACTACTGGCTGCTCACCGCGCGTCTTGAGGGCACCACCGGGCACGAGGGCACCGTCGCGCTGCTCGTGCCGAACACCGGGCTGGCCGGCGCCGAGGTCATCGATGACTCCCAGACGATGGGCATCGCCGGCACCGACCACGCGATCCTGAACTTCCACGACACCCCGGTGCCGGTGAGCGCACTGGTCGGCAAGGAGGGCCAGGGCCTCGAGGTGGCACTCGGCGGCTTCCTGCTGCCCAGCCGGATCTCGGTGGCGATGAGCTGCGTCGGACTGGCCGAGCGGGCCCAGCAGCTGGCCGTCGAGTTCGCCAAGGAGCGTGTCACCTTCGGCAAGCCGCTGGCGGCACGTCAGGCGATCCAGTTCATGCTGGCCCGCAACCACGCCTACATCCTCGCTGCCCGCGAGCTCGTCCTCACCGCCGGTCGCGGTTTCGAGGAGGGGCGCGCGGACGCCGGGGCACTGTCCAGCGCCAGCAAGATCGTGGCCGTCGACATGCTCTCCCAGGTCACCGACAATGCCCTGCAGGTCTTCGGCGGCCGGGGTTACTTCAAGCGCGAGAAGATCGAGCGGGTCTATCGCGATGCGCGCGCCCAGCGCTTCGAGGAGGGCAGCAATGAGGTCCAGTCCCTCATCGTCGCGCGCGCGGTCCTCGACGGAACAGCACACTTCGAGTGATCACCGATCGGTGATCAGGATCAGACAGGAGAGCACACGTCAATGAGCGCAGCCAAAGTCGCGGTCATCACGGGCAGTTCGAGGGGTATCGGGAAGGTGCTGGCCCTGCGGCTGGCCCGACGCGGGGTCGACGTCGTCGTCAACTACAAGTCCAACGCCGATCTCGCCGAGCAGACCCTGCAGGAGGTCAGGGCGGCCGGCGCCGACGGGATCACCGTGCAGGCGGACATCGAGACCACCGAGGGCGTCGAGGCGCTCTTCGACACGGTGGCCGAGCACTACCCGCGGATCGACGCCTTCGTCTCGAATGCCGCGGCCAGC
>JBAQVA010000042.1:0-9187 GCA_049297835.1 Propionibacterium sp. | reverse complement strand
CGAACGGCAGGGTCAGCGTCACCCAGAACTTCGCGGGCGGCGGACTCAGCGCCTCGGTCGCGGCCTCGGATCCCGCATCGGCGAGCCCCGCGGCGCAACCGGCGCGGACGAGTTTCTGGGCCGGCGTGCGCAAGGACGCCGAGAAGGTGCTCGACGACATCCGCGCCAGACTGTGATCCCCGCCCGGGACGAACCGTTGCCGAGCCGTCCCCACCGGCGCGGGCGGTACCGCGATTCGCGCACCACACGCGCCGCGGATGTGGCAGTGTCGTTGCCACGGAAGCCACCCACGACGGTTGACTCCCCGGGCCCGAGCACCACGCCGCTCACGACAGAAATGGGAATGACCGTGTCCGTCTGCATCATCGTCTCCCCCGTCCTGGCATCCGCCGACGCACCCATCGACGAGCGGCTGCACGTGGTCGATCCCACCGCACCCCAGATCCCCGTCACCGATCTCGGCGTGACGCGTGGCGACGGGATCTTCGAGGTGGTGGGCGTCAGTCACGGCAACCCGCTGGCGATCGACGCCCACCTGCGTCGGCTGGCGAACTCCGCGGCGATGCTCGACCTGCCCCCACTCGACATCCCCGCCATCCGCACCGCGATCGCCCGGGCCATCGAGCTCGACGGGCCCCACGACGAGCTCTCGGTCAAGATCGTGGTCACCCGCGGGGTTGAGGGCACCGGAGTGCCGATCTGCTGGGTGCTGTCCTTCGCCGACAAGGACCACAGCGCGGAGCGCGCCGAGGGCATCAGGGTCGTGCTGCTCGACCGGGGTTACCCCCACGACATCGCCGCCCGCGCGCCCTGGCTGCTGACCGGCGCGAAGACCCTCTCCTATGCCGTCAACAAGGCGGTCCTGCGTGAGGCGAATCGTCGCGGTGCCGACGATGTCATCTTCACCAGCAGCGACGGATACGTGCTGGAGGGCCCCAGCTCGAGCCTGATTGCGAGGTTCGGCAGCCACATCTGGACGCCGGCCACCGCCCAGGGCATCCTGCGCGGCACCACCCAGGGCAGTGCCTTCGACTTCTTCGCCGACCAGGGCTTCAGCACGGCCGAGGTGCTCCTGCGGGTCGAGCAGCTCCGGGATGCGGACGCCATGTGGCTCGCCTCGTCCACCCGGCTGCTCGCGCCGGTGCGCTCCCTCGACGGTCGGGAGATCCCGGTGGACCACGAGCTCACCGAGCTCGTCGACTCCGCACTGCTCGGCCGGCACAGCTGACGGTCCGGCCGGGACGTGCGCCGGACCGGCGGCGCCGGTGCCGCCCGCAGACCCGCTGTTGCGCCGCCGGGCGAGGCACATTACCCTGTGTGGCGCCGTTGCCGCACAATGCGGCTCGGCACAGTGCAGCTCGACCTGTCTGCTTCTTCGGGCAGGTCCGCGAAGGGAAATTCGACATGAGCACGTTGAACGCTCACAGCAACACATCTCGTGCGCGCCGTCTGGCCGCCATGTGTTGTCGCGGCCGTTCCCTCATGTGTTGATGACGACCCCCCTGCCACGGCAGGCACGCACCGCGTCGATTCCGTCGAATTCACGCGCACGCTGATCCATCGGCCGACTTCCGGCCCGTCGAAACAAATCATGTCGAGCACACCCCGGGTGAAACCGGTGCCGTGCGCTCACGACCGGTGGCGCCCGCAGATGCCGGCACCACCTCAGGAGAACACACACATGTCCAACGATTCCGAATCGCCGTCCACCCCGAACACCGGTGACGTCCTGCCCTCAGGTGCTGTGGTGCAGGCGACCTCCACCGACCAGGAGGCCCATGCCAACCGCTCGGTGAGCCGGCGTGGTTTCCTCACCGGCCTCGGCATTGCCGCAGCCGGCGGACTCATCGTGGGCGGTGGGGTCGGTGGCCTCATCGGCAACCACATTGGCTCCAGCTCCGCGACCGCCCTGGCCAGCAAGAACCGGACCCTCAGCCTCATCTACGGTGGCGACGTCTGTGACGCACCGGCCATCGTCGCGAAGGAGAAGGGCTTCTTCGAGCAGGCCGGACTGAATGTGACGCTGCACAAGAGCGTCGGCGACGAGGACATCAAGGCTGCCGTCGGCTCCGGCACCTATGACGCCTCGAGCGGCATCTTCTACTCCTGGCTCAAGCCGGTCGAGCAGGGTCAGAACGTCAAGTTCGTCGCCGGCCTGCACAGCGGCTGCCTCCGCCTGGTCGTCCCCAACAACACCACGATCACCCAGCTCGCCCAGCTGAAGAACCTGAAGATCGGCATCCCGAGCCTGCAGAGCTCGGCCACCATGTTCTTCTCGATGGACCTGCTCGACGCCGGCATCAACCCGCTGCCCGAGGCCGGCCAGGTCAGCTGGAAGGTGCTCGACTCCTCGCTGCTCGCCGATGCCCTGAAGACCGGTCAGGTGGACGCCATCGCCACCTCCGACCCGATCGCCTACGAGCCCGTGCTCAACGGCTACGGCAAGGAACTGGCCAGCAACATGAGCGGCATGAATGCGCAGGAATTCTGCTGCTGCACCGCGCTCAACGGCGATCTGGTGAGCAAGGAACCCGACCTCGCCCGCAAGCTCATCACCGCATGGGCCGATGGCTCGCGCTACGTCGCCGGCAACGAGGAGGAGGTCGCCCACCTCGGGGTCGACAAGAAGTACGTGGCCGGGGACGTCGCCACGGTCACCACCCTGCTCAAGAGCTACGCCTGGAAGCCCTCCGTGGTGAACCTCAAGTCCTCCCTGCTGCCCGGCATCAAGAAGTTCAAGCAGACCGGCTACCTGGACTCCGACGCCGACCCGCAGGCGCTCGCCGACAAGGCATTCACCACCCTTGGACTGACGTGGTGACGTCATGACGGCACAGCCGCAAGAGTTGTCCTCCGGCCTCGAGCTGGTCAGTGGGACCGACACGACCGATCGGCTCGCCATCACCGCGGCCCGCGACCGGACGCTGTCGGACGCCCCGGTGGTCCGCGCCGAGCTGGCGCGCCGATATCGTCCGCGGACGGTCGACCACCGGGTGGCGGCCTGGGCAGCCGGGCTGTGGGCGGTGAATGTGCTGGTCATCCTGTTCGTCCCGGACACCGACTCGTTCATCGTCAAGGGGCAGCTGGGCGCTGCCTTCACCGCAGCCATCATCACCGTGCTGCTGGCCGTCATCTGGGCGGCCAGCCTCGGCCGGTCGGGTCGGCTGGCGGCCCGCGCCTCGCACTGGCTGGGCACCTGGGCCCCCTGGTGGGTGGCGCTGGCGCTGTTCTTCCTGAACTGGGAGCTGTCCACCGCCAAGACCGGCTCCCTGCGTCCGCCCTACTTCCCGCCACCGGGCCAGCTGCTCACCGAGGCGTGGAACGACCACGTGCTGCTGCTCCAGTCGATCGGCAACTCGGTGCTCCTGCTGGTGGTCGGTTTCACCTGCGGGGCGATCACCGGGCTGGCCACGGGACTGTGGATGGGCTGGTCGAAGAGGGCGGGCTACTGGCTCAACCCGATCGTGAAGTACATCGGCCCGGTGCCGACCCTGGCATGGATCCCGATCGTCTTCATCGCCTTCAAGAACTCGTCCGCCGCGGCCGTCTTCCTGGTGGCGCTGACGGTCTGGTTCCCGATCACGGTCCTCACCAACGCCGGGATCCGGTCGGTGCCGAAGAGCTACTTCGACGTCTGCCAGACCCTGGGCTCCTCGAACCGCTTCCTCATCTTCAAGGTCTCGCTGCCCGCGGCGCTGCCGAGCATCTTCACCGGCCTGTTCATGGCGCTGCCGACGGCATTCGTCACGCTCACCATTGCCGAGACCCTCGGCGTGAACTCGGGGCTCGGCTGGTACATCAACTGGAAGAAGGGCTGGAGCGCCTACCCGGCCATGTACGCCGGCATCGCCGTCATGGTGGTGCTGTGCGGCAGCCTGCTCTCGCTGCTCCTCTCCATCCGCACCCATGCCCTTGCCTGGCAGAAGGACCTCACGAGATGGTGACCAGCACAGCACCCACGACTCCGTCCGGGAGCCAGCACACCGCAGGTGCGGTCGACGTCGTCGGCGTCACCCAGGCCTTCCTGTCGAACCACGAGCCGCTGCCGGTCCTCGACGAGGTGACGCTGTCGGTCTCGCCGGGTCAGTTCGTCAGCCTGGTCGGCCCCTCGGGGTGCGGCAAGTCGACGCTGCTCCGGCTGGTCGCCGGCCTGGACCGCCCCATCACCGGGCACATCTACGCCGACGGCCACGAGGTCACCGGACCCGATCCCTCGCGCGGGATCGTCTTCCAGGACCCCACGCTGCTGCCGTGGCTCACCGTGGAGAAGAACATCGGTCTCGGACCGCAGGTCCGTGGCCGCCAGGATGACCCCCAGGAGACCCGGCGCGTCGACGCGATGATCGAGCTGGTCGGCCTCGAGGCCTTCCGGCAGGCCCTTCCCGCCCAACTGTCCGGCGGCATGGCCCAGCGGGCCGCGCTCGCCAGGGCGCTGGTCAACAGCCCGCAGATACTGCTGTTCGACGAGCCGCTCGGCAAGCTCGATGCCCTCACCCGGGCCTCGCTGCAGACCGAGATCGCCAGGCTGTGGAACGACCAGGGCTTCACCGGGATCATGGTGACCCACGACGTGGAGGAGGCGCTGCTGCTGTCGGACCGGGTCATCGTCTTCTCGGCCCGCCCGGCCCGCATCCTCGCCGACATCCACGTCGATCTGGAGCGTCCCCGCGCGCAGGACGCCGCCGAGTTCCGCGACCTGCGCCGCCAGATCCTCAAGTTGCTGCGGCAATGAGCACCACCCCTGGCCACCACCCGGGGTGGCCAGGGGCCCCCGCCGCCGGCCGGGACACCGCCCACTAGCATCTGAGACGTTTCCCAGGCGCCACCGCATGCCGTGACGCGTCAGCGCAAGCCAGGAGTGTCATGTCCCTGTCCCATCAGCCGGCCGACGCGCGGAACGTGCGGGTCTCCGCGCGCAGCGTCGCGATCATGGCCGTCTTCATCGCCCTGAGCGCCGTGGGCGCCCTCGTCAAGATCCCCAGCCCCACCGGAACCGTCGCCTTCGACGCCACCCCCGGATATTTCGTCGCGCTGGCCTTCGGTGGCCCGATGGGCTTCGTGGTCATCGCCCTCGGCCACATCCTCACCGCCGCCATGGCGGGCTTCCCCTACACACTGCCCGTGCACCTGGCGATCGCCGTCGGCATGGGCATCTGCGCACTCCTGCTGCGCTGGATCGGCCACCGGGGTGGCCTGCTCGGCCTGGTCCTCGGCTCGGCCGCGGCCGTCGTCTTCAACACCTTCGGCGTCGCCCTGGTCGTCATCCCCTCGGGTGGCTGGGGAGCCTATGTGAGCATCCTCCCCTCGCTGCTGGTCGGCTCGGTCCTCAACGTGGCCATCGCCTCCGTCGCATGGTTCTCGCTGCGCAAGACCCGGCTCGTTGACTGACACTGTCGGGTTCGTCGACGTCCGGGCCCTGCGCTATCGCTATCCACACAGCGAGCAGCCCGCCCTGGACGGCGTCGACCTGGACCTGCCGTCGGGCAGCTTCACCGTGGTCATGGGCGCCGCCGGAGCCGGAAAGTCCTCGCTGGCGATGACGCTCAACGGCGTCATCCCCCAGCTGCTCGGCGGCACCCTCGAGGGCCGCATCCGGTTGGACGGGGCCGATCTCGCGCAGCACCGGGTGCAGACCATCACCCGCTTCGTCGGGCTGCTGCTCCAGGACCCGGAGGCACAGGTGGTGGGCCGGACGGTGCTCGAGGACGCCGCCTTCGGCCCCCGGAACCACCAGCTGCCCCGCGCCGAGATCCTCCGCCGGGTCCACGACTGCCTCGCCCTGGTGGGGCTGGACGGGATGGAGGAGCGGCTGACCTGCGAGCTGTCGGGCGGCGAGCTCCAGCGGCTCGCGCTGGCCGGGATCCTCGCCATGGCGCCGCAGGTGATCTGTCTGGACGAGCCCGCCTCCCAGCTGGATCCCGCCGGGCGCCACGAGATCTATGCGGCCGTCGACGCGCTGCGCCGCAGCCGCCGGTGCACCCTGGTGGTCGTCGAGCACGAGCCCGCCGAGGTGGTGCCACGGGCCGACCGGCTCGTCGTGCTCGACCGGGGAAAGGTCGGCTGGCAGGGCCCGCCGGCCAGCTTCTTCGCCGACCCGCAGCTGGTCGCCCGCTTCCGGCTCAGGCCCGTCCCGGTGACCGAGATCTGCGCGCCGCTGCTGGCCGCCGGCCTGCTGGACCCCTCGCAGATGCCCCTCGACGTGGATGCCGCCGAACACAGGATCCGTGAGCTCGCGGCCTCGCGAGGCGTCCGGCTCGCCGCGCCTCACCAGGCGTCCCCGGTCGCCACGGGATCGGCGCCTACCGTCGAGATCCACTCGCTGCGCCACGTCTTCCCCGGCGGGACGACCGGCCTCGACGGCGTCGACCTGCGGGTGGAGGCCGGCGACTTCGTGGCCCTGGTGGGACGCAACGGTGCCGGCAAGACGACCCTCGTGCGTCATCTCAACGGCCTGCTGCAGCCCACCTCGGGCAGCGTGTTCATCGACGGCATCGACGTCACGACCCGTCCCACCCGGGAGCTGGCCCGGACGGTGGGTTTCGTCTTCCAGAACCCCGACCACCAGATCTTCTGCAGGACGGTGGCCGACGAGGTCGGATACGGTCTCCGGACCGCCGGCGCCACCGCGGACGAGGTGGGCGCCCGGGTCGGGGAGGTCCTGGACTTCGTGGGCCTGACCGCCCAGCGAGAGGAGCACCCACTGACCCTCAGCCGCGGGCAGCGCCGGCTCGTGGCGATGGCCTCGGTGCTCGTGCTCGACCCGAGCGTCCTCGTCGTCGACGAGCCCACCACCGGGCAGGACCGAGCCGGCGTGCGGGCGCTGATGTCCCTGGTGGACAGGCTGCACGAGCACGGCACGACGGTCGTCATGATCAGCCACGACATGGACCTGGTGGCCCGCCATGCCCGGCGGGTGGTGGCCCTGGACGCCGGACGGATCGTCGCCGACGGGCCGACCGCCAGGGTGCTGGCCGACCCGGAGTTGCGTGCCCGCGGCGTCGCGGCCCCCACCCAGACGATCGAGCTGTGCACCCGGCTGTGGCCCGGCCGGCTCCCCCTGCTGGACGAGGCGGAGCTCGGTGCCCACCTGCTCGCCCAGCTGACCGGGGGCCACCGATGAGCGCCCTGCATGCTCTCGACGTGCGGGCCAGGACCACCGTCTTCGGCCTGCTCGTGGTGATGCTGATGGTCGTCGACCACCCGGCCTGGAACGGCCTGCTGCTGGCCGGCCTGCTCGTCTGCCTGCTGGTGACCCGGGCACCGCTGCTGGGCACGCTGGCGACCCTGCGTCCGCTCATGACGCTGTTCCTCTTCGTCGCGGTCTTCGCCCTGTTCGGCCCGCCCCGCTTCCACCACCCGCAGCACGGCGACGTCCTGTTCAGCCTGTGGGGGCTCGATGCCACGGTGGGCGGCCTGCTGGTGGGCATCGACTTCGTCATCCGGATCGTGGCGCTCGTCGTGCTCACCGCCGCCTATCTGTCCGCCACCTCGACCGACGAGATGCTGGTCGCGCTCGACCGGGTGCGGGCTCCCTACTGGCTCGGCATCCTGCTCACCACGGCGCTCAGCTTCGTCCCGACCATGACCCGCAGGAAGGACCTCATCCGGGACGCGCAGCGCGCCCGCGGCGCAGATCTCGGCGGGCGCGGGCCGATCGGGCGCATCGCCGCCTTCGTCCCGATCATGGTTCCGCTGCTGACCTCGGCGATCCTCATGGCGGACAACCTGTCGGTGGCACTCACCAATCGCGGATACGGGGCGAGCAGGCGGATGACCGCCCTCCAGGACCTGCGCTGGCGCGGGAGGGACACCGTGGTCTGCCTGCTCGCCGCAGCCGGATGCGCGGCGTGGACGTGGGCACGCTTCGCGCTCGACCTGGGCCGGGTCTGAGCATCCGGCTCGGGCGCTCGTCCGGCCCGGTGTCCGGGGTGGCCGGGCGCCTGCGTCCGACGGCGACGCCCGGTTCAGCGCAGCCGGGCGACCGGCTGCACGGGCAGCTCGGCGAGCTCGCCCTCGCCGGCCTCGCGGACCACCGTCCTGAGCGCCGCGACGTCCGCCGGGCGGCAGCTCGCGAGAACGCAGCTGGCCGGACCGCCGGAGTCCTGCAGACAGATCGGCGCCGGCTCCACCCCCACGAGCTCCAGCCCCGCGGTGCCGGCAAGCTGCGCGAGCTCGAAGCCGAGCCCCCGCGAGCCGACCGGCAGCATGTCGTGGGCAAGGCCGCTGCGCGCCACGGCCAGCACCTGGCGGAGCGAGACCAGCAGGGGGTCCCCGATGACGATCCGGTCGCGTGGGGCAGACCTCGGCAGACCCAGGCAGAGCACCACATCGCCGGAACGCCCGCCGCCACAGCGCAGCAGGCCCGGTGCGTCCAGACGCCCGAGCACGACGGTCCCGACCCCGGTCGCGCCGGTGGGCACGTTCTCCTCGGTGCTGCCTCCCACCGCATCTGCCGCAAGCCCCACCTGGCCCGCCATCCGGACCATCTCGTCGATCATCGGCTGGCCGGTGGGATCGCGTTCGACGCACAGCGAGTCGATCAGGGCGATCGGCCGGGCTCCCGAGCAGATGACCTCGAGCAGTGGCACGCGCATCGCGAAGTGCCCTGTCGTCACCGCGTCGCTGGTGACGCTGTCATGGGGCTTCGGCCCGATCCCTCCGCAGGAGTCGCAGGCGATCACCAGGTCGTCCACGATCAGCAGGTCTCGCACTCGCCGCACGGCCACTCCCCTGTCCACGCATCGTCCGATTCCCCGGCCGGTTCTTGAACGATTGCCCCGGGAGGCTATGCTAATCACAACTGAAAGTCCGCGACGCGAGTGGTTGAGGGGGAGCTGTGACACACACCAGCGAGTTCTCTTCCTGTTGTCGTTGTTGATTCCGCACGGCGGTCATTTCCTTTTCCACCCACATCTCCTGACGCGTCACTGAACTGTTTCGGGCACGGACCTGTGGAGGTCTCCCGGATGCCATCCGATCAGGCATCACGGAATTCTCGTTCATGACATTCCGGACATTTCCGGCATGTCCGCAGTCGAACTGAATTCTGCTGGTCGGCGGCTCCGGGGCGAGATGGGGACCGACGCCGCACGGGGCCTTCCTGGCGGGGTGGCCGAGTGGTTAGGTAGCGGCCTGCAAAGCCGTACACGCCGGTTCGAATCCGGCCCTCGCCTCCAGGACACGAGCA
>JBAQVA010000041.1:0-6812 GCA_049297835.1 Propionibacterium sp. | reverse complement strand
CTGCGCCGGGCGGCACCCTTGTCTGCGCTCTGTGCCAGGAGCGCGAAGACCTTGAGCGCATTGCTCACCTGGCGTTCGCGGTGCACCGGCTTCCAGCCGGCGGCCTCCTGCGCGGCCCGGCGCTCGGCCAGCACCTCGTCGCTCACCTCGACATTGATCGTCCGCTTCGGGATGTCGATGGAGATGATGTCGCCGTCCTCGACAAGGCCGATCGCGCCGCCCGCTGCGGCCTCCGGGCTGATGTGGCCCAGGGACAGTCCCGAGCTGCCGCCGGAGAAGCGGCCGTCGGTGATGAGTGCGCACTTGGGCCCCAGCCCGGTGGCCTTGAGATAGCTCGTCGGGTACAGCATCTCCTGCATGCCCGGACCGCCCTGCGGGCCCTCGTAGCGGATGACCACCACGTCGCCGGCCACGATCCGCTTGTTGAGGATCGCGTCCACGGCGTCCTCTTGGCTCTCGCTGACCTTCGCCGGGCCGCTGAAGACGAACTGGTGCTCGGGGACGCCGGCCGTCTTCACCACGCAGCCGTCGACCGCGATGTTGCCGTGCAGCACGGCCAGCCCGCCGTCCTTGGTGTAGGCATTGGCCACCGAGTGGATGCAGCCGTTCGCGTCGTCGGTGTCGAGGCTGGGGTAGGTGTTCGTCGAGCTGAACATCTCGGTCGTGCGCACCCCGCCCGGAGCGGCCCTGAACAGTTCGAGCGCCTCAGGGAGTGCCTTGCCACCACGGATGTCCCAGTCGTCGAGAAAGCCCTGGAGCGAGTCGTGGTGGACCGAGTGGACGTCGGTGTCGAGCAGCCCGGCCCGGTTCAGCTCGCCCAGGATGGCCGGTATGCCACCCGCGCGGTGGACGTCCTCCAGGAAGTACTGGGTGCTGTTCGGGGCCACCTTGCACAGGCAGGGGACCTTGCGCGAGAGCTCGTCGATGTCGTCCTCGTCGAAGTCGACCTCGCCCTCCTGGGCGGCGGCGAGCAGGTGGAGGATCGTGTTGGTGGACCCGCCCATCGCGATGTCCATCGTCATCGCATTGGCGAAGGCCTCGCGGGTGGCGATCGAGCGCGGCAGCACCGACTCGTCGTCCCCGTCGTAGTAGCGCTTCGCAAGGTCGACGACGGTGCGTCCGGCCTGGCTGAACAGCGCCTTGCGGGCCGAGTAGGTGGCCAGGGTGGTGCCATTGCCCGGCAGCGCCAGGCCCAGCGCCTCGGTGAGGCAGTTCATCGAGTTGGCGGTGAACATCCCCGAACACGAACCGCAGGTCGGACAGGCGGCCATCTCGATGCGCTGCAGCTCGGCGTCCGAGACGGCCGGATCGGCGGAAGCCGTCATCGCGTCGATGAGGTCGAGGCGGTGGCTCTCCGTGCCGTCGTCGAGCCGGACCGGGCGGCCGGACTCCATGCCGCCGCCGGAGACGAAGACGGTGGGAATGTTTAGCCGCAACGCAGCCAGCAGCATTCCGGGCGTGATCTTGTCGCAGTTGCTGATGCAGACCAGCGCATCGGCCTGGTGGGCGTTGCACATGTACTCGACGGAGTCGGCGATGACCTCGCGGCTCGGCAGCGAGTAGAGCATGCCGCCGTGGCCCATGGCGATGCCGTCGTCGACGGCAATGGTGCTGAACTCCCGGGCCACTCCGCCGGCGGCGGTGACGGCCTCCGCCACGATCGCGCCGACATCCTTGAGGCCGACGTGGCCCGGGACGAAGCCGGTGTAGCTGTTGGCAATGGCGACGATCGGCCGACCGAAGTCCGACTCGGCCATTCCGGTGGCGCGCCACAGGGCGCGCGCTCCGGCCATCAGACGGCCGTCGTAGGTGATGCTGGAACGCAGTTTTGGCATGCAAGGACCCTTCGTGAGTCCTTCCAGGGTATTCCGCGGCCCCAATACCCGCACCCGCGTTCCGGCCCTTGGCAGCTGCGTCTGCGCCGCCCGGGAGTCAGAACCGTGCCCGGTGGGAGCTCAGCACGGGGGTCGGAGTGGCGCGGGACACGGGCTCAGAGTCGCACCGGGTACTGCGGGTGTGGCACCTCGGGGGTGACTGTCCCGGCCACGAAGATGTCGTACCAGAGCATGAAGACCAGCACCGTCCAGATCCGCCGGGAATGGTCTGCGACGCCGTTGCGGTGCTCGTCCAGCAGCGTGAGCACCGCCTTGGGATCGATGAACTCCTCGGTGGGGGAGGAGTTGATGATGTCGCGCGCCCAGGCGTAGGAGTCGCCGCGCAGGTAGACCCTGGTGGGCACCGGGAAGCCGAGCTTGCGGCGGTGCAGCACATGGGCCGGGACGACCTTCTCCAGGGCCTTGCGCAGCGCGTACTTCGTGGTGTTCTCGGCCAGCTTCTCGTTCTCCGGGATGTGACGGGCGACCTCGAAGACCTCCTTGTCGAGGAAGGGAACACGCAACTCCAGGGAGTTGGCCATCGTCATCTTGTCCGCCTTGACCAGGATGTCGCCGCGCAGCCAGGTGAACAGGTCGACGTGCTGCATCCGCTGCACCGGGTCCCAGGTCGCCGACTCCGCGTAGAGCGGATCGGTGACGTCGTGGAAGGTGACCTTCGGGTCATAGCTCCTGAGCAGGCCGGGCAGCTGCTCCTCGCGGAAGATCCGCGCGTTGCCGTAGTAGCGGTCCTCCAGGTCGAGGCTGCCGCGGCGCAGCAGGTCCTTGCCGCGCACACCGTCGGGAAGCGCCCGCCCGACTGCCGCGAGCCCACGGCGAAGCGGATTGGGAAGCCTCACCAGCGGTTCGAGGCTGCGCGGCTCGTGATAGATGGTGTACCCGCCGAAGAGCTCGTCCGCGCCCTCTCCCGAGAGCACGACCTTGACCCGCTTGCGGGCCTCGTTGGCGACGAAGTAGAGCGGCACGAGTGCCGGATCGGCGACCGGGTCGTCCAGGTACCAGACGATCAGCGGCAGGGTCTTGGTGAGCTCCTCCTCGGTCACCCAGCGGGTGATGTGCTCCACGCCGATGGCCTGTGCCGACTCGTCCGCCACGTCGACCTCGGAATAGCCGTCCACCCGGAAGCCGGTGGTGAAGGTGAGCAGGTCGGGGTTGTACTTCTTGGCGAGCGCCGCGATGGCCGTCGAGTCGATGCCGCCGGACAGGAAGGCGCCGACCGTGACATCCGCGCGCATGTGCTTGGACACCGAGTCGTCGAGCACCGTGAGGATCCGCTCGTAGAGATCCTCCTGCTCGTCGTGGGAACGCACCGGCGTGGACACGAAGCGGGGCCGGAAGTAGCGCTGCTGGTGCAGCTCGCCGTCCTTCACCGTGACGCTGCAGCCGGATTCGATCTTGGTGATGGCGGAGTCCATGGTGTCGGGCTCGGGCACGTACTGCAGGACGAGGTAGTGCTGCAGGGCCGTCGGGTCCACGACCGGGCGCCCGGTGAGGACGCGCACGCTCTTGGCCTCCGAGCCGAAGACGAAGCCGTCCTCGGTGCGCGCGGTGTAGAGCGGCTTGATGCCGAAGGGATCGCGGGCGCCGAAGACCAGCTTCTCCTGGGAGTCCCAGATGACGAAGGAGAACATGCCGCGCAGCTGCTCGACCCACGCGGCGCCGTGGAAGTGGTAGCCCGCCACGATCGCCTCACCGTCGCCCTCGGTGTGGAAGACCGCGCCGTCGTCGCGGGCGAGTGCCGCCCGCAGCTCCAGGTAGTTGTAGATCTCGCCGTTGAAGACCATCCAGTAGCGGTCGGGGGCCTCCGGCGGCCCCCACTTGAGTGGCTGACCGGAATTGTCGATGTCGATGATGGACAGGCGGTTGAAGCCGAAGCAGGCCTGCTCGTCGTGCCAGACGTTCGTGTCGTCCGGACCGCGGTGACGGGCCTGTGCCATCCCCTCGCGCACCTGCTCGACTCGCTCGGACCGCAGGGTGCCGGTGGAGATGAAGCTCATGAAACCGCACACGTCGGACTCACTTCCTGTCTTGGTATTGACCGCGCCACGCGTTCAGCGCTACCCGTTCAGTATGGCCGATCGGGCCCCGGGGTCATGCGCGAAGCCCCGCCCGCACGGCTCGTCACGCGCGTGGACGGCACTTCGCGACTGCTGTTCGCGCGGCCTGCCGGGTTAGCATTCCTTGGTGCACATCCATGTGGTTGGGGTCGATCACGAGTCCGCGCCGCTGTCGGCGCTGGCCTCGTTGGGCAGCGCAGACGCCCTCGCCTCCCGGGTGATGGCCCGCGAGTCGGCGGTCGCCGGGGCCGTGCTGCTGAGCACCTGCAACCGCTTCGAGCTGATCTGCGATGTCTCCGACGTGTTCTCCGGCGCCGAGTTGCTCGAGGCGGTGCGCGCAGAGCTGGTCTCCCTGGCCCCCCAGGTCGACCCCAGGGTGCTCGCCGCTCTCGAGGTACGCAGCGGTGAGCAGGCCGTGCACCATCTGTTCACCGTGGGCGCGGGCCTGCTCTCGGCCGTGATGGGGGACAAGCAGGTCGCGGGCCAGCTGCGGCGGGCCTACGAGAGCGCCTCCGAGCGCGGCCAGTGCACTGCGCGGATGCACCGCCTCTTCCACTCATGTCTTCGCACCTCGCGGGCGGTGGCGTCGACGACCTCTCTGGGTGCGGTCGGACGTTCTGCGGCGGGGGTGGGGCTGGACCTGGCGATGCGGGGCCGCGGAGATCTGCGCGGTGCCCGCATCCTGCTCGTCGGGACGGGTTCCTTCGCCCGGGTCGTCGTCGCCGAGCTGCTCTCGCGCAGGGTGGGCGAGATCGCCTGCTGGTCGGCCAGTGGGCGCGCCGAGGACTTCGCGGCCCACCACCAGGTCCGGCCGGTGCCGGCCGAGGGACTCGTGGCGGCGCTGCGCGAGGCGGATCTGGTGATCACCTGCAGCGGGAACGGGATCGTCCTCGACACCGGGACGCTGCTCGCCGCCCACCCGGAGTTCGAGCGCCCGGCCGCCGTGGGCTTCCCGCTGGTCGACCTCTCGCTGGCCGGGGACATCAGTCCGTCGGTCGCGAATCTTCCCGGCGTGCACGTGGTGGGTCTCGCCGAGGTGGTCGAGAAGGCGAACAAGGCCCAGCGCGAGGTGATCGACGAGGCCGAGCGCGTGGTCGACAGGGGAGTGCGCGAGCACCTCGCCAAGGAGCGTTCGCGCGCCGCCGACCCCCTGGTCGCGGCACTGCGCCAGCACGTCGCGGTGCTGCTGGACGCGGAGATCGCCAGGTGCCACGCGAAGGAGTCCGGCGAGGTCGCCGAGGCGGTCGAGCGCTCGCTGCGCCACGCCACCGGCGTCCTGCTGCACACGCCGATGGTGCGGGTCTCCCAGCTCGTCGAGCAGGGTCGTCTGGACGACTGCACACAGGCACTCGACACCCTCTTCGGCATCGAGGTCGACCAGTGAGGGGACGCACGCTGCTCATCGGAACGCGTGGTTCCGCCCTGGCGGTGGCCCAGTCGCAGATGGTCGCCGCCATGATCGAGCGCTCCACCGGGCTGACCACCGAACTCGTGACGGTGCGCACCGAGGGCGACGACCTGAGCATCCCGCTGTCGGCCCCACCGCGGCCGGGGGCCTTCGCGGCCCGCCTGCGCGACGTCCTGCTCGCCGGCGAGGTCGACGTCGCCGTCCACTCGTTCAAGGATCTCCCCTTCGCCCCGGCGGACGGCCTGCGGGTCGTCGCCATCCCCTCGCGCGCCGCTGCCCGCGATGCGCTGGTGAGCCGCTCGGGGGCGCGTCTCGACGAGCTGCCGGACGGCGCGAGCGTCGGCACCTCCAGCCCGCGGCGCGCCGCCGCCCTGCAGCGTCATCGTCCGGACCTGCGCATCGTGGCGATCCGCGGCAATGTCGACACCCGGGTCAGGAAGGTCCGCTCCGGGCAGGTGGACGCCGCGGTGCTCGCGGCCGCCGGCCTCAACCGGCTCGGGCGGGGAGCGGAGATCACCGAGCTCATCGACCCCTCCGTGCTCGTGCCCGCACCGGCGCAGGGCGCCCTGGCGGTCGAGATGCGGGCCGAGCATCCGTGGGCGCAGGCGGTGGCCCGGCTGGACGACGCCGACAGCCGGCTGCGCGTCGCGGCCGAGCGACAGGTGCTCACCGGGGTGCAGGCCACCTGCACGACGGCGATCGGTGCCTACTGCCAGTTCGCGGGCTCCTCGTTGAGCCTGATCGCCGATCTCACCGACCATCTCGACGTCGAGCACGCCCACGTGGAGATGCGCGCGGCCCTCGGCACCGACCGGCTGGCCGATGCCTCGCGCCTGGGCTCGCTGGTCGCCGCCAAGCTGCTGGGGCGCGCATGAGCGCGCCGGACAAACCCGCCTGTGAGCCCACAGCCACGCCTGCTCCGGTGCTGCTCATCCGCCCGGACGCCAACGAGCGCGATGCCGCCGCACTGGCCGGGTACGGCGTCGAGACGACCGTCGATCCCTGGCTGACGGTGAGCCCGGTGACTGAGCCCGCTGCGGCGCACCGGCTGGCGGGCATGCTCGCGGCCTCCGCGAAGGGCACGGTGCTGGTCATCACCTCCCCGCGCACCTGGTCGCACTGGGGGGCACTCGTGGGGGGCAAGGCGCTCGAGCGCGGGCTGGGCGCCGCGCTGGGCAATGGACTCCAGATCTGGTGCACGGGCCGGGGCACGGCCGAGAGCCTGCCCGAGGGGCTCGGCGAGGCTGTCCGGACCGCTCCGAACGGCGAGGCGCTGGCGAACGCACTGAACCACGAGGTGCTGCCCGCCCTCGGCCATCTCATCGCCGGGGAACCCCTCGTCCTGCTGCCCGGCAGCGACATCTCCCGCGAGGAGCTTCCGGCCGCGCTCGGGGCGGCGGGCTGGCGGGTGGTTCGCGCCGCCGTCTACCGGACGCGCCCGCGCACCCCCCTGCC
>JBAQVA010000040.1:0-4154 GCA_049297835.1 Propionibacterium sp. | reverse complement strand
GGAGAAGGCCCGAGACGATCGCGGGCGCGTGCCGGGCGTACCGGACGCGTCGGGGCGGTCGGCGACGGCGCGCTCCGACGGCAGTGTCACGGGCCGCCGGATGGCACCGAAGGGCACCCGACGCGGCACCGGCCGGACCACCCGAGCGCAGCATCACCCTGGCAGGCTAACAACGCGGCGCGAGATCAGGGCAGATCGGCCCCGAATCCGGCATCCATGGCCTGGGGGCGAGGAGTCATCCCCGGTCAGCCGACGGGTGTGCCCAGCCCGACGATCGCGTTGACCTCCTCGCGAAGCGCCGTCATGGCGGCCCGGCCCCGGACCCGTGCGGTCCGGAGGTCCTCGCCGGTCCCCGCGGGGTCGACGACCACCTCCAGGTAGCACTTGAGCTTCGCCTCGGTGCCCGAGGGCCGCACGAAGACGCGCAGACCCGGGCGCGAGCACTCCAGGGCATCGATCGGCGGAAGCCCGTCTCCGCCGGGGAGCAGATCGTGCGTCCCGACCGGGGCGCCAGCCAGCTCGACGGGGGGAGTGCGGCGGAGCGTGCCCATGACGCCCTCGATGAGCGTGCGGTCGGCCACCCGCCAGGCCAGCTGGCTCGTGACGTGCACGCCGTGGCTACGGTCGATGTCGTCCAGCCGGTCGGTGAGGCTGTCTCCCTGGGCCTTCAGCTCGGCGACCAGGCGCAGGACGACCACCGAGGCGCTGATCCCGTCCTTGTCGGCGACCACTGCCGGATCGCAGCAGTAGCCGAGCGCCTCTTCGTAGCCGAAGGCGAGGTCCGGCACCCGACCGATCCACTTGAAGCCGGTCGGCGTGATGACCAGGGGGCGTCCGCCCCGGGCGGCGATGGAGTCGATCTGGGTGCCCGAGACGACCGAGCGCGCCAGCACGCCCGGCTGCCCGCGGCGCACCGCGTCGTCGGCGAGCAGACTGCCCAGTTCGTTGCCGGTCAGTCGCCGCCACCCGTCGGGGCCCGGCACCGCGATGGCGCAGCGGTCGGCATCGGGATCGGTCGCGACGGCGACGTCGGCGTCGTTGCGTGCCGCCAGCGCCATGGCCAGATCCATCGCTGCGGGTTCCTCCGGGTTGGGGAAGGGCAGGGTCGGGAAATCGGGGTCCGGCTCGCGCTGCTCGGCGACCTCCAGCGGACCGGGCAGCCCGATGCGGGCTGCTGCCCGGATCATCGGGGCGGCGCCCACCCCGTGCATCGCGGTGTGCACCCAGCGCACGTCACGGGGATCCTTGTCGGCCAGCAGGGAGGCGATCCGCTCCAGGTAGTCGTCCAGGAGCTGGGGGCCCGCTGCCTGCCAGGAGTCGCTGCGCGCCAGTTCCGCCGGCGGACGCGCGGACGCGCGGACGATACAGGCCGAGATCTCCTCGTCGCTGGGCGCGATGATCTGGGATCCGGACCCGTCGTAGACCTTGTACCCGTTGTCGGGAGCCGGATTGTGGGAGGCGGTCACCACGATGCCCGCGCAGGCGTGCAGCCGGCGCACCCCGAAGGCGATCACCGGCGTCGGTACCGGCTGCTCCACCAGACGAACGTCGAAGCCCGCGGCGGCGAGGATCTGCGCGGAGTCCAGGGCGAATCGGGCCGATCCGTGCCGGGCGTCGTGCCCGATGAGCACCGGACCGCCCGTCGCCCCGCGTCCGGCCAGCCACTCGGCGATCCCGGCAGCCGCCCGGGAGACCACGACCCGGTTCATCCGGGCAGGTCCGGGGCCGAGCGGAGCACGCAGGCCCGCGGTGCCGAAGGCCAGCGGCCCGGAGAACTCCTCGGCGAGCAGCTCGATGGCGGGGTCCTCCCCGCGGGTGGCGGAGTCGAGCTGTTGGCGCAGGACTCTTCTCGTCGTGTCATCGGGATCTTCGGCCAGCCAGTGCCGGGCCTCTTCCAGGAGTGTCGCGAGTTCATCCGGGTGCATGGCGATCGTTCGGGTCCCCTCTGTCGCGGGCATCTGTCTCGCGCCCGCGTACGCCGCGTGTGCCCTTGTCCGCCTAGCGGCGTAGTGTTTTCGTGACCAACGCAGAGCCGGCACGCGGGCATGCTCTGGTGCCCAATTGTCTTCACGGTAGAACAAGCCCTGACCAGAGGAGGCGTCCATGACATCGACTGTTCAGACAGGTATCACCGGCGGGAAGGCAGTCCATCCGTTGAATCCTGGCTGTGACCGTCGCGAGATCATGGATGGCAATGAGGCAGCGGCCCGGGTCGCTCACCTGTTGAGCGAGGTCATTGCCATCTATCCGATCACGCCGAGCTCGGCGATGGCGGAGAGCTGTGACCAGTGGGCAGCCGCGGGGCGGCCGAATCTGTGGGGCAGCATTCCCGAGGTCATCGAGATGCAGTCCGAGGGCGGTGCGGCCGGTGCTCTGCACGGTGCCATCACCAAGGGCGTGCTGGGCACCACGTTCACTGCCTCGCAGGGCCTGCTGCTGATGATCCCCAACATGTACAAGATCGCCGGCGAGCTCACCCCGGCCGTGATCCACGTGGCTGCCCGGGCGATCGCCACCCAGGGCCTGTCGATCTTCGGCGACCATTCCGATGTCATGGCGGTCCGCCAGACCGGCTGGGCGATGCTGTGCGCATCCTCGGTGCAGGAGGCCCACGACTTCGCCGCGATCAGCCATGCCGCCACCCTGCGCACCCGGGTGCCCTTCCTGCACTTCTTCGACGGTTTCCGCACCAGCCACGAGGTGAACACCATCACCACGCTGAGCCGCGACGACCTCTCCGAGCTGGTGCGCGAGGAGGACGTGCTGGCACTGCGCGAGCGCGGGCTGACTCCCGACCATCCGGTGCTGCGTGGCACGACGCAGAATCCCGATGTCTACTTCCAGGGCCGAGAGGCGGTGAACTGCTACTACGACGCGGTTCCCGGCGCGGTCCAGGGCCTGATGGACCAGCTCGCCGAGCTCAGCGGGCGCCAGTACCACCTGGCCGACTACCACGGTGCACCGGACGCGGAACGGGTCGTCGTGGTGATGGGCTCCGCCGGAGGCACGCTGCGCCAGACGGTGGACGCCCTCAATGCGGCCGGCGAGCGCGTCGGTCTGCTCCAGGTGCGGCTCTACCGGCCCTTCCCGGCCGAGCAGGTCGTGGCTGCGCTTCCGTCGACGGTGCGCAGCGTCGCCGTCCTCGATCGCACGAAGGAGCCGGGTTCCGCCGGCGAGCCGCTGTTCGCCGACACCCTCATCGCGCTGGCCGACCATGCCGAACACTTCGACGCCGGTCTCCCGCTGGTCACCGGTGGGCGCTACGGCATCGGCTCCAAGGAGTTCACCCCGGCGATGGCCAAGGCCGTCTACGACGACCTCGCCTCGGCGACGCCGCACCGGCGCTTCACCGTCGGCATCGTCGATGACGTCACCCACCTGTCGCTCCCGGTGGACGCCGCATTCCGGCTGCCCTACAAGGGTCTGTCCGCGGTCTTCTTCGGACTGGGCTCCGACGGCACGGTCGGTGCCGCCAAGAACTCGGTGAAGATCATCGCCAGCGAGCCGGGCCGCTATGCGCAGGGCTACTTCGTGTACGACTCCCGCAAGTCGGGGGCCACCACCGTCAGCCACCTGCGCTTCGGCAACGAGCCGATCGACGCCGCCTATCTGCTGGAGGAGACGGACTTCGTGGCCGTCCACCAGTTCGATCTGCTGGAGAAGATGCCCACCCTTGACCTCGCGAAGCCCGGGGCCACGGTGCTCGTCAACTCGCCCTACGGCACCGACACGTGGGAGCACCTGCCGGTCGAGGTGCAGCAGATCATCATCGACAAGAAGCTCGAGCTGTGGGCCATCGATGCCGCCACGATCGCCCGCTCGAGCGGGCTCGGCCAGCGCATCAACACCGTCATGCAGCCGTGCTACTTCTACCTGTCGGGGGTGGTCGACAAGAAGGAGGCCATTCCCAGGATCAAGGCCAGCATCGAGAAGACCTACGGGCGTCGCGGCCGGGTCGTGGTGGACCGGAACTTCGCGGCCGTGGATGCCGCGATCGACGCGCTGCACCGCATCGAGGTGCCGGCGCTGGCGACCAGCGAGCTGAACCGGATGGCGCCGCTGCCCGACACGGCACCGGAGTTCGCCAAGCGCGTCACCGAGATCATGCTGCGCGGCGAGGGCGATCTGCTGCCGGTCAGCGCCTTGCCCGTCGA
>JBAQVA010000039.1:0-1537 GCA_049297835.1 Propionibacterium sp. | reverse complement strand
CCTGCGGGAGCTGGCTGCGCCCGGCGCCCGCGAGTCGTGGTCCCGGGCGGTGGGGGCGAGCACGCGCCTGCTGGGCGATCCCGCCAGCGCGCTCGAGAAGGTCGTGCTCAGCCGCGCCGTCGACGTGAGCGCCGACCGGCCCCTCGACCAGCGCCGGATCGCGAGCTGGCTCGCGCACAGGCATCCCGACTGCTGGACCTATGCCGACGAGGGCCTGGTCGGCGCCACCCCGGAACTGCTCGTCGAGGTGAGCGAGGGCCTGTTCCGCTGCCGGATCCTGGCCGGGACGCGCACCCCGGGCTGGGAGGACGAGCTGCTGAGCGACCCCAAGGAGCGTCACGAGCACGAGCTCTCGGTCAGCTCGGTGACCGGACGCCTGCGCCAGGCCGGGCTGCACGATGCCCGTCTCGAGGGGCCCTTCCTGCTCCGGCTGCCCAATGTCACCCATCTCGCCACCGACATCACCGCCCGTCTCGGCCCGGACGCCAGCTCGGCACACATCACCGACGTGCTGTTCCCCACCGCCGCGATCTGCGGCACCCCCCGCGATGCCGCGTACGAGCAGATCCAGCGGGTCGAGGGGCTGGACCGCGGTCGCTTCTCCGGCCCGGTGGGCTGGATCGCCCCCGACGGCTCGGGTCAGTGGGGCCTTGCACTGCGCTGCGCCCAGCTGGCCACCGGCTCCCGCTCTGCCCGCCTCTTCGCCGGCGCCGGGATCCTGCCCAGCTCGCAGCCCGACAAGGAGTGGCATGAGACCCAGGCGAAGATGGCCCCCATGCAGGAGGCCCTGCGGCACGGCTGAGCTCCCGGGCGACGGGCGGACGCAGCCGGTCCACCGGCACTGCCGGCCCGGGCGCCAATGAGCCGGGCACAGGCGATCCGGGAGCGGGCGGTGCAGGCTCAGCCCAGCTCGGGCAGCGCCACCTCGAGATAGCTCCTGCCCCGGATCGGCCGAGCCAGTGCCTCGTCGAGCTCCTCACCGACACCCACCCGCCGGTGGCCGGCACCGACGGCCCGGGCGAGAGCGGACAGGTCGAGCTGTTGGGGGGTGAGGAAGTAGCGGTGGAACAGCGAGGGCTCGGCGCCGGCGTGCTCCAGACCAGCGAAGATGGCGCCGCCGTGGTCGGCGAGCACGACGACCTGCACATCGGGATCCGGCTCGTCGACGCCGCGCAGCAGCCCGAGCCCGTCGTGTGCCGCGGTGAGATCGCCCACCACCACCCTGACCGGACGGTGCAGGGCCGCCCACACGCCGGTGGCGGTCGCCATCGTGCCGTCGATGCCGCCCAGCCCCCGATTCGCGATAACCAGCGGTGAGACCGGTCCGGGAACGGCCCACCGATCGAAGGCCCGGACAGCTTCGGAGGCGCCGATCACCAGGGCCGGCGACTGCGGATCGACGTGGGCCCGCCACACGCTGGCGCAGGCCGCCTCCTTGGCCGTGGGCGTGCGGACACTCGTGGGCCGGGCGTCCCGCCAGGCCTCCAGCCAGCCGGCGGGGACTCGGCCAGCGACGTCGACCGGACCGGGGCAGACC
>JBAQVA010000038.1:0-19333 GCA_049297835.1 Propionibacterium sp. | reverse complement strand
GATGGGGACGCAGTGACGCGGACCACCCCTGGGGGGGACCGCGTCAGTGCGGTTCGTGCGTCGAGTTGGTTCGGGGGATCAGATCTTGCCGACGAGGTCGAGACCGGGGGCCAGCGTGTCGCCCGTGTCGTCCCAGTGCGCGGGGCAGACCTGGTCGGGATGCTTGCGGATGTACTGCGCGGCGCGGATCTTGCGCAGCAGCTCATGGGCATCGCGTCCCACACCGTCCGCGCTCACCTCGAGCAGCTGGATGACGCCGTCGGGGTCGACGAGGAAGGTGCCGCGATCGGCCAGCCCCTGCCCTTCGCGCAGCACCCCGAAGTTGGTCGCGAGCTGACCGCTGGGATCACCGAGCATGAAGTACTGGACCTTGCCCACCTGGTCGGACTCGTGGTGCCAGGCCGCGTGCACGAAGTGGGTGTCGGCGGAGGCCGAGTAGATCTCGACGCCGAGCTTGGTGAACTCGTCGTAGTTGTCGGCCAGGTCGCCCAACTCGGTCGGGCAGACGAAGGAGAAGTCGGCCGGGTAGAAGAAGATGACGGCCCACTTGCCGGCGAGATCGTCCTGCGTGACGTCCACGAACTTGCCCTGGTGGAAGGCGGTCGAGGTGAAGGGAAGAATCTTGGTGCCTACGAGCGACACAGTGTGTTACCTCCTGAAATCGGATTTACAGATCTTCCAACCTGAAACGGGGCTGAGTTATTCCTGTGGATCCGGGATTCCAGCAGATGGACGCCTGGTTCGCCTGCTGTCGCGGGTGGCACCTGACCGGGCATGACAAGGGGCTCCGCACCCATCCGGTGCAGAGCCCCTGAGGTCACTGGACCGAGGCCCAGGACGTGGCAGGTGAAGGATTCGAACCTTCGAAGGCATCGCCGACGGTTTTACAGACCGCTCCCATTGGCCGCTCGGGCAACCTGCCGTGCGAGGAGAGACTCTAGCAGGGACCCCCGGAACACGGGAAACCAGGCTGTCCGCGGCGGGCCCGGAGCCGCGCGGGCGCTCAGCCGCGCCGGAAGCTCACCGGTCGGGGCGGCCAGAAGACGAAGACCGAGGCGAGCACCACGAGCAGCAGGCTGGTGGCCGCCCACACCCAGTCGAAGACGGTCACTGCGTTGCCCTCCAGCACGGTGCTCGCCGTCCCCCAGACCGCGAAGACCAGCTGGGCGAGGAAGGCCGCCACGATCAGCGCTGCGCCCACCCGGGGAGTTCCCCGGTCGCGGACCAGGCCGATCACCGCCAGCACCAGGGAGAGCAGCCCGCAGGCCACGCAGGCAAGGGCGAGCCGGGTCATCCACACGCCCAGGCGCTGCGCTGACCCGGACAGCAGGGCGTGCACCAGTGGCTGGACCCCGCAGATCAGGACCACGACGACCAGGGCGGCGATGACGGCCCCCAGCGACGCCCAGGTGCGCCGCACCGGACCGTCGACGCGGTAGACCTCGGGCGCTGGGCTCATGGTGCCAGTGTGGCCGGTCTCGCTGTGGGGACGCGGCCACGCCCGGGACCCGCCACGGATCCTCGCCTCACGCTGTCGGCCCACTCAGCTCGCCGCCCGACGGTCCGGGCCCCGACCAGCTGGGTTCGACGGCACGCGGAGTGCTCGACTGCCCCTTGCGCGGGGCGGTGAGCACGAGGATCGCGCCGACCACCTGCACCCCGACCAGGACGACGAGACAGGCCGCGGCGAGCGGCACCGCGACGACCGTCTGGGTGACCATGGCCGCCGCCACCGCTCCGACGAGGACATCGCCGACAAGCACCAGGACGACGCCCACCCGGGCGCGCCCCCAGTCGCGGAAGAGCGCGAGGAGTGCGCACACGAGGCTGGCGAGCGCCACCACGGGCGCTGCCAGGGCCGGCAGCCACCACGCGGTGCCGGAGAACAGCACCGCGAACAGCACGAGCATGGCGAGCAGCCCGAGGACCGCGCAGGCGACAGCCAGCCCCGATCGGCGGGGAAAGCCACCGCCGCCGGTCAGCACGCGTGAGACGAGGGTCTCACCTCGCGATGTCTCGGGTTGCGCCCGGTCAAGCGAACTGGTCATGCCCACAGTGTGTCAGTGCCGGAACCCGGCGGCGAGCCCGCCCATCGCTAGGGTGGTGCCCATGCTGCGGCTCGCGACCTTCAACGTCAACGGGATCCGGGCAGCTCAGCGCCGTGGATTCGCCGGCTGGATCGACCGATGCGGACCCGATGTGGTCGCCCTCCAGGAGGTCCGCTGCCCCGTCCCGGCCCTGCCGGTCGAGGTCTTCGCCGGGTATCACGTGAACTACTCGCCGGGAAACCTCGCCGGCCGCAACGGCGTGGCGGTGCTCACCCGCACACCACCGCTCGCGGTGCGCAGCTGGGGCGGCGAGCTCTGGGCGGCAGACCCGGCCGGGAACGCGCCGGCTCCGGACCCCGATTCCCCAGCGCCGGATCCCCCAGCGCCCGATTCCGAGAGGCCCACCTCCCCGGCCCCCGCTCCGGTGCTCTCCCGGGAGCTGCGCGACTTCGTCGACGAGGGCCGCTACCTGGAGGTCGACCTCGCCGACCACCCCGTCACCCTGGCCTGCCTCTACCTGCCCAAGGGCGACTCCCCACTGTCCCCGCAGGGACGCAACCGCGAGCCGCTGACACCCGAGCGCCTCGCCGCCGTGCAGCACCGCTACGACCGCAAGATGAGCTTCCTGGCCGGCTTCGCCCGTCAGCTGCGCCGCTCCCGCCGCGCGGCGCTCTCCGCCGGGCGCCAGTTCGTGGTGGTCGGGGACTTCAACATCGCCCACACCCGTCACGACGTGAAGAACTGGCGGGCCGCCCGCACCGCGTCCGGCTTCCTGCCCGAGGAGCGCGCCTGGCTGGAAGCCCAGATCGGGCCGCGCACGCTCGTCGACGTGGTGCGGAATCTGCACCCCGACCAGGACGGGCCCTATTCGTGGTGGAGCTGGATGGGCCAGGCCTTCGCCCACGACACGGGCTGGCGCATCGACTACCAGCTCGCCAGCCCGGCCCTGGCCCGTGGCGCGCTGCGCGCCTCGACCGACCGCGACCCGGACCCCGGGCAGCGGGTCAGCGACCACGCCCCGGTGGTCGTCGACTACGACTGCTGATCGCTCCGCCCGGGTGCCGAGAGCACCAGGTGCGCGGCCGAACCGGGCTGGCGTTCCGGCACCTTGATCGTCGTCTGGTGGTGATAGGTCATGAACAGCGAGGCCGCCACCGCTGCCACCGCGATGGCGATGCCGTTGTTGCGCCAGGCCATGTCGATGGCGTCGTAGCCGAGCAGCGAGACATTCACCCAGATGGCGATGCTCACCATCCGTGAGGTCGGGCGCGCCAGCGGGAGCGCCAGGCCGCCCCACAGCATGTACCAGCTGTGCAGGGCGGGGCTCGACAGCGCGACGACCAGATATCCCCACGAGATGAAGGCCACCGGCCGGCGCCGGGCGATCGTCACGGCCCCCAGCGCCAGGACGATGCCGCCGGCCACCAGGAAGAGGGTGTGCGTGACGCGCACGCCCGCCTGACCGCTCGGGTCCAATGACAAGAGGTTGAGGAAGAACTGCAGGATCTGCCCGACGATCGTGGCCGGCGCCGGTGAGCCCACACTGCCGGGGACGCTCACCGCGTTGTACCAACCGAAGTCCAGGCCGGTCGCGATGCTGACCAGCGCGAAGACCCCTCCGGAGACGACGAAGCTGACGAGCACGCGGGTCACCGTGACGGCCGTCTCGCGCACGCTGAGATTCGCCCACCGCCGGGGAATCATCGGCACCACATAGGCGGCGAGCAGCGCCGGCTGCTTGATGCTGGCCGCCACCCCCACCACCGCGGCAGCGGGCAGCCACCACCAGCCGCCCGCCCACCAGCGTCCACCCGCGGTGACCGGGCCGCCGGGGACCGGCGTGGTGGCCACCCAGATGGCGAGGACGACGAGGCCCATCATGAGCGAGTCGTTGTGGGCGCCACCGACGAAATCGATGATGAGCAGCGGATTGAGGGTGCCGAACCAGGCCGTGAAGGCCGGGTCGATGCCGATCCGCACGGCGATCCGGGGCAGGAAGACGGCGATGAGAACCACCCCGATCACGGCCGGGATGCGCTGCGCCACGGCGGACAGATAGGGGTCGAAGCCGAAGACGTGCAACAGCAGGTTCGAGATCTGCATGGACAGCGGCCCGTAGGGGCTCGGCGTGTTGCGCCACACCCACGAGACCTGGTCGGCGAAGGCGCCGGGCAGCACACCCGGCCCGTAGTAGTAGGGATTGATGCCGTTGTGGACCTGCCAGCCCTGGGCGGCATAGGAGTACGCGTCGCCGCTGAAGATCGGCGGTGCGAACAGGAAGGGCAGGCTCCACACGGCCAGCACGGCCCAGTGCTTGAGATCGTGATAGGCCCGCGGCCCGAGCTGGCGGCCCCCGACCCCGGACTCCGCGGGGAGCTGGCCCGGACGCAGCCGGAACCAGGCGTCCATGAGCAGCAGCAGACCGCCCATCGTCACGACGGTGCCGATGATCTTGGCCGGCGCACCCTCGATCCGGAAGGACGACAGCAGCGTCCACCAGGGCGTGCTGCGCGGCAGGTAGGCGGGGCTGATGGTGCCCAGCGCGATGAGCAGCGTGCCATACAGACCACGACGGACCGCCCGCACCCGCAGCACCTGGACCAGGTCCGTGCAGCGGGCGCTCAGCCATTTGCCCACATCGGACCTGCCAGACGTCATGCTCACAGCGTATCGGGCACATCTCGGAATCCCGCCTGCACCGGCTAGGCTGAGCGCGACACGCCCTGTGGTCTGGCTGATCATCCGCCGTCTCCGCGAGCGTGGTCACCGGAGGCATGCGTCCCTCGAAGGATGGCCCGGGCAGGCTCTGCCCTCGACGCAGAAGGCCTCACGAATTCCCGAGGAGCAACCCATGAGCGATCATCCACAGCAGGCGGAGCGACAGCGTCTGGACAAGGTGGTGATCCGATTCGCCGGGGACTCCGGCGATGGCATGCAGCTCACCGGGGACCGGTTCAGCTCCGAGTCGGCGAGCTTCGGCAACGACATCGCCACGCTGCCCAGTTTCCCCGCCGAGATCCGCGCCCCCCAGGGCACGGTGGCGGGGGTCAGCAGCTTCCAGGTGCACTTCGCCGGCCGCGACATCGTCACCCCGGGCGATCGTGCCGACGTCCTGGTCGCAATGAATCCTGCTGCGCTGATCGCCAACATCGGCGATGTGGCCCCCAGCGGACTCATCATCGCCGACGAGCACGAGTTCACTCCCCGCGCCTTCAAGAAGCTCGGCCTGGGCTCGAACCCTCTCACCGACGACAGCCTCTCCGAGTACCAGGTGGTCAGTCTCGACATCACCAAGCTGGCCACCGGCGCGGTGCAGAGTTTCGGGTTGGGCCGCAAGGACACCGGCCGGACCCGCAACATGTTCGCCCTCGGGCTGGTCAGCTGGCTCTACGGCCGCGAGATCGACGAGACGGTCGACTGGCTGGGCGTGAAGTTCGCCGCCAAGCCCACCGTGCGCGATGCCAACATCGCCGCGCTGAAGGCCGGCGAGCACTACGGCGAGACCGCCGAGCTGTTCACCGTGCGCTACGACGTGCCGGCCGCGCCGATGCCCTCGGGCCGCTACCGGCGGATCACCGGCAACATGGCGACCGCCTACGGGCTGATGACCGGCGCCCATCGCGCCGGGCTCACGCTGTTCGTCGGCTCCTACCCGATCACCCCGGCCTCCGATCTGCTGCACGAGCTGTCGCGGCGCAAGTCACACGGCGTGATCACCTTCCAGGCCGAGGACGAGATCGCCGGCGTCGGCGCAGCCCTGGGCGCCAGCTTCGGCGGTTCCCTGGGCATCACCACCACCTCCGGGCCCGGCTTCTCGCTGAAGCAGGAGATGATCAACCTGGCCGTGATGAGCGAGCTGCCGCTGGTCGTCGTCGACGTCCAGCGTTCCGGGCCGTCCACCGGGATGCCCACCAAGACCGAGCAGGGCGAGCTGATGCAGGCCCTGTGGGGACGCAACGGGGAGTCGCCGGTGCCGGTGCTCGCCCCCTCGTCCCCCTCCGACTGCTTCGGGATGGCCGTCCAGGCCTGCCGGATCGCCGTCGAGTACCGCACCCCGGTGATCCTGCTCACCGACGCCTTCCTGGCGAACGGCGCCGAACCGTGGCGGATCCCCGATCTGGCCACCATCGCGCCGATCGAGCCGAACTTCGCGACCGAGGCGAACGGCACCGACGGCAACGGCCGGCCGACCTTCCTGCCCTACCACCGCGATCCCGAGACGCTCGCGCGTGACTGGGCCATCCCCGGCACCCCGGACACCGAGCACCGGCTCGGCGGCCTGGAGAAGTCGGTGGAGGCCGGCTCGGTCAGCTATGACCCGGACAACCACGAGAAGATGGTGCAGCTGCGCGCCGACCGGATCGCCGGCATCCCGGTGCCCGACGTGGACGTCGAGGATCCCGCGGGCCGGGCCGATGTGCTGGTCATCGGCTGGGGCTCGACCTGGGGCCCGATCACCGCCGCCGTACGCCGGCTGCGAGCCCGGGGGCTGCACATCGCGCAGGCGCACGTCCGCAATCTCAACCCGCTGCCCGCGAACCTCGGCGAGGTGGTCCATCGCTACCGGCGGGTCATCGTGCCTGAGGTCAACCTCGGCCAGTTCTGCCAGCTGCTGCGCGCCCGCTATCTCGTGGACGCCCGCAGCTACCACCACGTACGTGGCCTGCCCCTGGTCATGGACGATCTCACCGAATACCTGGAGGGCGTGATCGACGAGCTGACGCCCGCCGGGACTGCGGACCAGCAGCCCACGCCCTTGCGCACCGCGGAGTCGAACAGGAGGAGCCAGCTGTGAGCACCATCACCTCGCCGGACGGACTCGTCGGAGTGCCGCTGTCGGCCGAGCCCCTGAAGCGCAAGGACTTCACCTCCGACCAGGAGGTGCGCTGGTGCCCCGGCTGCGGCGACTACTCGATCCTGGCGACCTTCCAGCAGCTGCTGCCGGATCTGGGCATCCGCCGCGAGAACACCGTCGTGGTCTCCGGCATCGGCTGCTCCTCGCGGCTGCCCTACTACATGAACACCTACGGCATCCACTCGATCCACGGCCGTGCCCTCACCCTCGCCACCGGACTGGCGATGACCCGTCCCGACCTGGCGGTCTTCGTGGTCACCGGCGACGGCGATGCCCTCTCGATCGGGGCGAACCACCTGGTCCACGCCCTGCGCCGCAATGTGAACATCACCATCCTGCTGTTCAACAACCGCATCTACGGGCTCACCAAGGGCCAGTACTCCCCCACCTCCGAGGTGGGCCAGGTCACCAAGTCCAGCCCGATGGGCTCGCTGGACCACCCGGTCAACCCGGTGAGCCTGGCGCTGGGCGCGGAGGCCACCTTCGTGGCACGCGCCCTCGACTCGGACAAGGCGGGCCTGGAGGCCACGCTGGCCGCCGCCGCCCGTCACCGCGGCGCGAGCCTCGTCGAGATCTACCAGAACTGCTCGGTCTTCAACGACGCCGCCTTCGAGGAGCTCAAGGGCCCCGGCTCGGACGAGTCGCTCATCCACCTGGAGGCCGGCAAGCCGATCCTCTTCGGCGCCGACCAGCACCTCGGCGTGGTGGCGGACCCCTCCGGAGGCGTCCGGGCCGCCGAGGTCGCCGAGGTCGGGCTCGACGCGGTCCTGGTGCACGACCCGCACTGCACCGATCCCAGCCGGGCATTCGCGCTGAGCAGGCTCACCGACCAGGGCGTCATCCGCAGGGCCCCGGTGGGGATCTTCCGCGACGTGGACCGGCCCGCCTACGACGACCAGGTGCGAGCCCAGCTGGAGCTGGCCCAGCAGGGCACCCAGTCGGGGCATGACGACGATGCCGCGCTGGAGAAGCTGCTCCTCGGGCCGGACACCTGGCAGGTCGTCTACGCGAAGGCGAAGGCGGGTCTGCACCGCTGAGTAGGCTCACAGTGGTGAGCACACCTGCATTCCACTTCGAGGACTTCGACTCCACGGTCCCGCCCAGCGAGGATCTCTTCCGCCACGTCAACGGCGCCTGGCTCCGACAGGCCACGATCCCCGACGACCGGGGCAGCTGGGGTGCCTTCGACAAGCTGCGCGAGGACTCGGAGAACGCCGTCCGGGAGATCATCGACTCGCTGCGGACCAGCGAGAGCAGCTCCGACCCCGAGTCGGAGGCCGCCAAGATCGCCAACATCTACGCCTCGTTCATGGACGAGGAGCGGGTGGAAGCGCTGGGCACCGAGCCGCTGGCTCCGCTGTTCTCGCGGATCGACGCGATCGACAGCGTCGCGGAGCTGGCGAGCTTCTGGGGATGGTCGGTGCGCCATGGCATCGACGCCCTGGGCGACTTCGACAACGACTCGGACCCGGGCAACCCGCAGCGCTATCTGATGTTCGTCGGCCAGTCGGGCATCGGGCTGCCCGACGAGGAGTACTACCGGCTGCCGGAGTACGAGAAGATCCGCGAGCAGTACCTGGAGCACATCACCCGCAGCTTCGAGCTGGCCGGGATCGCCGATCCGGGGGTGCAGGCCGACGCGGCCTTCCGGCTCGAGGCAGAGATCGCCGCGTGCCACTGGGACAAGGTGCGCACCCGCGACATGGTCCAGATGTACTACCCCCAGAGCTGGGAGGACTTCACCGCGGCGACCCCCGGTCTGGAGTGGGAGGCCTTCCTGGCCGGCGCCGAGCTCCCCCACGAGGCGGTGGCCGAGGTGGTCAACTGCCAGCGCAGCTTCTTCTCCGACACGGCCGCGCTGGTCGTCGCCGACCGGCTGCCCGACTGGCGCAGCTGGGCGCGCTGGCAGGTCATCAACTCCCTGTCTCCCTATCTCGACCGGGCTCTGAGCTCCGCGAGTTTCGACTTCTACGCGAAGACCCTGCGTGGCGTGCCGCAGCAGCGTCCCCGCTGGAAGCGCGGCGTCTCGCTGACCGAGGGCGTGCTGGGCGAGGCGATCGGGCGGTTGTACGTCGCCGAGCACTTCCCGCCCGCCACCAAGGCGGCCGCCGACCAGCTGGTCGCCAATCTGCTGGCTGCCTACCGGCGCTCGATCAGCGAGCTGGACTGGATGACCGAGCAGACCAAGCAGCAGGCGCTGGACAAGCTCTCGAAGTTCCGCGCCAAGATCGGCTACCCGGACAGGTGGCGCGACTACTCCGCGCTGAGCATCGATCCCGCTGACCTGGTGGGCAATGTGCTGCGCTCGGACTCCTTCGACTTCGACCACACCATCGAGCAGCTGTCGGGGCCGGTGGACCGCGACGAGTGGTTCATGTACCCCCAGACGGTCAATGCCTACTACCACCCGCTGCGCAACGAGATCGTCTTCCCGGCGGCCATCCTGCAGCCGCCGTTCTTCAACGTCGACGCCGACGACGCGGTGAACTACGGCGGTATCGGGGCGGTGATCGGGCACGAGATCGGGCACGGCTTCGACGACCAGGGCTCCACCTGCGACGGGGACGGCCGGCTGCGCAACTGGTGGACCGACGCCGACCGCGCCGCCTTCGAGGAACGCACCCACGCGCTGGTCGCCCAGTACGACAAGCTGTCCCCCTCGGTCTGCCCGGACGTGCACGTCAACGGGGAGCTCACCATCGGGGAGAACATCGGGGATCTCGGCGGCCTGTCCATCGCCGTGCGGGCCTGGCAGATCGCCCTGGACGGGCAGGAACCGGCCCCGATCGACGAGCTCACCGGGCTCCAGCGGCTCTTCCTGGGCTGGGCCCAGGTCTGGCAGGACCTCACCCGGCCCGAGCAGATGCGTCAGCGTCTGGCGGTGGATCCGCACGCGCCCGACGAGATCCGCTGCAACCAGGTGGCCCGCAACCTGCCGGCCTTCCACCAGGCCTTCCACACCGCCCCGGGGGACGGCATGTGGCTGGAACCGGATGCACGGGTGAGCATCTGGTGAGCCGCTCCCGCTCAGTGTGAGCGGAAGACCACCTCGTCGCACAGCCTGTCCAGGGCCCGGCGTGCCGGGCCCTGGGGCAGCACGGCGAGCTCGGCGCGGGCTGCCTCGGCACGTGCCTCGATCTCGTCGCGCGCCTCCTCGATGACGTGACTGGCGCGCAGCAGGGACAGCGCCCGCTCCAGCTCGCGGTCGTCGTCCAGGTCATGGGCGAGGAGCTCCTTGAGCGGCTCGTCCTCGGGATCCTCGGAGGCGTCCAGCAGCAGGATCGGCAGGGTGGCGACGTGCTCGCGCAGATCGGTACCGGGTGTCTTGCCGGTGGTGGTCGAGGTGATGTCGATGAGATCGTCGGCGAGCTGGAAGACCATCCCGATCTGCATGCCGAAACGGCCCAGCGCCTCGAGGACGCGGGGCTCCGCGCGGCTCGTCATGGCGCCGTAGAGGGCCGAGGTCCTGATCAGCGCGCCGGTCTTGCCCGCGATCACGTCCAGATAGTGCGAGAGCGGATCCTCGTCCTCGCCGCTGCCGCGCATCTCGGCGATCTGGCCCGCCACCAGGTCGGCGAAGGTGTCGGCCTGCATCTTCACGAAGTCGGTGCCCAGATGGGTGACAAGCCCGGAGGCCCTGGCGAACAGCCAGTCGCCGACCATGATGGCGATGGAATTGCCGTAGGCGATGTTCGCGCTGGTGACGCCGCGGCGCATCGAGGCCTCGTCCATGACGTCGTCGTGGTACAGCGAGGCCACATGGGTCAGCTCCACGACCGCCGAGGCGAGCTCCACCCGGTCATCGCTGGGGGACGGACCGAAATGGCTGGTCATCGCAACCAGCATGGGACGGAAGCGCTTGCCGCCCGCATTGATCACGTGACGCGAGGCCTCGGCGATGAAGGGATTGTCGGCGCCGAGGGCCACCTTGCCCAGGCGGCGTTCGACACCCTCCAACTGTTCCTCGACGCGGGCTCGGAATGCCTCGTCCTCGGCCAGCGTCACGTGATCTCCAATCAGCGCAGGAATTCTGCAGCATTCGCGAACAGGCCGAGCGCGAACCCAGGCACCAGACCGAGTACCAGCGTACCGATGGCCGAGGCGGTGATCACAATCCCGGTCGGCCAGCCCGGATGGACGATGTCGGTGTCCACGTTCGGCTCGGAGAAGTACATCACATAGACGACCCGCAGGTAGAAGGCGGCCGAGACCAGTGCGAAGACCATCGCCAGCAGCACCAGCCAGCCGTATCCGCCCTGCCAGGCGGCGGTGAAGGCCACCAGCTTGCCGATGAACCCGCCGGTCAGCGGGATGCCGGTCAGCGAGAGCATGAACAGCGTCATCACCGCACCGAGCAGCGGACGGCGCCTGGCCAGGCCCCGCCAGGAGTCCAGGGAGGTCGCCTCGCCGCCGGCCCGGCGGACCGTGGTGAGGATCGCGAAGGCGCCGGTGTTGGCGAGCCCGTAGGCGGTCAGGTAGAACAGCGTCCCCGAGACGGAGCCGGTGTGTCCCGACGGCAGCCCGGTGCCGCCGGCCATCGCGCCGACGACGGCGACCAGGATGAATCCGGCGTTCGCCACCGAGGAGTAGGCGAGCATCCGCTTCACGTCCTCCTGGACGAGGCCGGCCAGCGATCCGACGACCATCGTGAGCACGGCGATCACGGCGATCAGCAGCTGCCAGTCCCAGCGGATCCCGCCCAGCGCGACGAAGAGCACGCGCATCAGGGCACCGAAGGCGGCGATCTTCGTGCACACCGCCATGAACGCGGTGACCGGGGTGGGTGCGCCGGTGTAGACATCGGGGATCCAGGAGTGGAAGGGAACCGCGCCCACCTTGAACAGCATGCCGACGCTGACCAGCCCGGCGCCGGCCAGCAGCAGCGGGAGGGACTGCGTCGAGCGGGTGATCGAGGTGTCGATCTCGGAGAGTCCGAACGAGCCCGAGTAGCCGTACAGCAGCGCCGCCCCGAACAGGAAGAAGGCGCTGGACAGCGCGCCCAGCAGGAAGTACTTCAACGCCGCCTCCTGGGACAGCAGCCGGCGACGCCTGGCCAGGCCGCACATCACGTAGAGCGGCAGGGAGAGGATCTCCAGACCGATGAACATCGTGAGCAGGTCGTTGGCGGCCGGCAGGATGAGCATCCCGAACAGCGCCATCCCGAACAGCGGGAAGACCTCGGTGTTCTCCTGACGGGCGGCGATGGCCTCGCGTTCGGCGAGGCTGCCGGGCACCGCGTTGGCCTGCGGCGCGAAGGCGCTCGCGCCGCCGCCGATCCGCTTCTCCCCGTGCAGCAGCACGGCGAGCAGACCGAAGACCAGCAGCAGCGACCAGATCATCCGGGTCGGCCCGTCGATGGACAGCGCGCCCATCACGACCTGGCCGGGACGGTTGTTCCATCCGGCGGTCACCAGCACCAGCGCCACGAGCTGGCTGGCCACCGAGACGGCCAACTGGGCCGAGTGCCGGCTGCGTCGCGGCACGAAGGCCTCGACCAGGACCGCCGCCACGACGCCCAGGATGAGGACGACGAGCGGGGCGATGAGACCGTATTCAATCGTTGGTGGTGTCATGGCTCATCTGCTCCCCGTCGGGACACTCGGTTGTGGATCTGTCGCGGCCATCTGCGTCATCGCCTGCGAGGCGGTGGAGTGCGTGACCTTCAGGGTCGGCCCCGGAACGATGCCGAAGAACAGGATCAGCACGATGAGGGGGGCGATGACGAGCTTCTCCCGCGCGTCCAGGTCATGGCGCAGGTGGCGCGTGCTCTGCTCGGTGGGCGGGCCGGTGAAGACCCGCTGATAGGCCAGCAGGACGTACAGGGCAGCCAGCACGGTGGCCACCACCGCCACCGCGACCAGCACCAGGTGGTGCTGCCAGGCGCCCGCCATGATGAGGAACTCGCCGACGAAGTTCGCGGTCGCCGGCAGCCCGAGAGTGGCCAGTCCGGCGGTGAGGAAGACCCCGGCCAGCACCGGCACCAGCTTCTGGGCGCCCCCGTAGTCGGCGATCAGGGCCGAGCCCCGCCGGTCGACCAGGAAGCCGACCACCAGGAACATGGCGGCCGCGCTCAGCCCGTGGGCCAGCATGTAGAAGATCGATCCGGACAGCGAGCTGGTCGTCAGGGCGAAGATGCCGAGCACCATGAAGCCGAAGTGCGAGACCGAGGTGTAGGAGACCAGCCGCAGCAGATTCTTCGAGCCGATCGCCATCAGCGCGCCGTAGAGGATCGAGATGACCGCCAGGGTCATCACGAAGGGCGTCGCCCAGCGGCTCGCCTCGGGGAAGAAGGCCAGGCAGAAGCGGATCATGCCGAAGGTGCCGATCTTGTCCAGGGTGGCCACCAGCAGCGTGGAGGCCCCGGGCCGGGCCTGTTCGGCGGCATCGGGCAGCCAGCTGTGCACCGGGAACATCGGGGCCTTGACGGCGAAGGCGGCGAAGAAGGAGATGAACAGCCAGCGTCCGGTCCACTCCCCCATCGGCAGGCCGGTCAGCTCGGCGGTGAGCAGGCTCGGTGCACGGGTGCGGGTGGACACGACGTACATGCCGATCACGCCGACGAGGAGCACGAACCCGCCCGCCAGGCTGAACAGCAGGAACTTCAGCGCCGCAGCGACCCGGCGTGGGCCGCCCCACCCGGCGATGAGGAAGTACATCGGCACCAGGGTGGCCTCGAAGACGATGTAGAACAGCAGCAGGTCCTGGGCCATGAAGACGTAGAGCGTGAAGCTCTCCAGCAACAGCGCCAGCGCGGCAAAGGTCTCCCCACTCCATCGGGAGGCGACAGCCACGCTGCCACCGGTGGCGCCGGCCGGGGCCTGCGGGGCAGCTGCCGGGCGCTCCTCGCCCAGATGCCATTCGGCCAGGAGCACGATCGGCACCAGGATGACGGTCAGCAGCACGAGCAGCTTCGCCATGCCGTCGAGGTCCAGCGCGTACCAGGCGCCGATCGTCGGGATCCAGCGCACCTGTTCGGTGAGGCCGGTCATGAAGAAGGCCGCCACTCCCACGACGAGGGTGGCCAGTGAGAAGGCCATTGCGACGCTGCGCCCGCCCCGCCCGCGGACGGCGAAGACGACGCCGGAACCGACCAGCGGAAGCAGACCCAGAATTGTCAGCCAGGGCAATGTCATCATCTCTCCCCCCTCAGGCCAGCCGGCCGAGGATCATGACCAGGCCCACGGCGACGACGCCGAGTGCCATGGTGACGCCGTAGCTGCGCACATATCCGTTCTCGACGACCCGCAACAGCCCACCGCCGGCCTTCGCCAGCTCGGCACTGCTGCGCGCCGCCCCGTCCACGAGCTCGTCGTCGGCGAATGCCAGGCCGTCACACAGCGCCTGCCCCGGGCGCATGAAGACCGCCTCGTTGACGGCGTTGGCGTACAGCTCGTTGCGCCCCGCGTTGACGAAGAAGTTGCTGCTCGCCGGCTGCTCGCTGCTCACCGGTCGCCGGTAGAGCAGGACCCCGACGACGACACCCGCCGCCACCACGAGCAGGGTGAGCGCACCGATCCAGCTCACCTCGACCAGGTGCGCGGGCTCCACCTCAGCACCCGTCGCCGGCGCGAGCCAGCCCTGGATCCAGCCGTTGAGCACCAGCCCGCCGATCACCGAGCCGACGGCCAGCACCACGAGCGGGACGACCATCACCGGCCCGGGGCGGTGCGGGTGCACGCCCGGCAGGTGCCGTGCCTCGCCGAAGAAGGTCATCATGACCAGCCGCGTCATGTAGAAGGCGGTGATCCCGGCGCCGACGAGGGCCAGCCAGCCGAAGACCGGGCTCCTGTCGAAGGCCGCCGTGATGATGTGGTCCTTCGAGTAGTAGCCGGAGAGGAACGGGAAGCCGATGATCGCCAGGTAGCCGCAGGCGAAGGTGCCGAAGACCCAGGGCATGGCCCTGGCCAGCGCGCCGTAGTGGCGCATGTCGACGTCGTCGCCCATGCCGTGCATGACCGCACCGGCCCCGAGGAACATGTTGGCCTTGAAGGCACCGTGGGTGAGCAGGTGGAAGATCGCGAAGGCGGCGCCGGCCGGCCCGATCCCGGCAGCGAGCATCATGTAGCCGATCTGGCTCATCGTCGAGCCGGCCAGCACCTTCTTGATGTCGTCCTTGGTGGAGCCGATCCAGGCGCCGGCGAAGACCGAGACCAGCCCGACGATGCTCACCGCGAGACTCGCCTGCGTCGTCATCGCGAAGATCGCATGGGAGCGCACGACCAGGTAGACGCCGGCGGTGACCATGGTGGCCGCGTGGATGAGGGCCGAGACCGGGGTGGGGCCCTCCATGGCATCGAGCAGCCAGACCTGCAGCGGCACCTGGGCGGACTTCCCGCAGGCCGCCAGCAGCAGCAGGATGCCGACCGCGGTGGCCCATCCGTGGCCCATCCCCGAGGCCCGCTCGTTGACGGTCGTGAAGTCCACCGAGCCGAACAGCGCGAACATCGCGAACATCGCGGTGAGCAGACCGAGATCACCCACCTTGTTGGTGATGAAGGCCTTCTTCGCGGCGAGGGCGGCGGAGTTGCGCTCCTGCCAGAAGCCGATGAGCAGGTAGGACGCCAGCCCGACGCCCTCCCAGCCGACGAACAGCAGCAGGTAGTTGTCGGCCAGGACGAGCAGCAGCATGGCGGCCACGAAGATGTTGAGGAAGGCAAAGAAGCGGCGCCGCTTGGGGTCCTCACGCATGTAGCCGATGGAGTAGACGAAGATCAGCGCCCCGACGCCGGTCACGAGCAGGGCGAAGAGCACCGAGAGCTGGTCGACCAGCAGCCCGGCGGAGATCGTCCACGGGCCGGCCGAGATCCAGGTGTAGGTGGGCACCGAGACGGCGCGGGAGGACTCGTCGGAGCCCAGCATGGAGATGAACAGGATGAGCGCGACGACGAACGAGGCGATCGGGGCGGCGACGCCCAGCAGATGACCCCAGCCGTCCCCGATCCGCCCGATGACCAGCAACAGCCCGGCGACGACCAGCGGGATGGCGACCATCAGCCAGGCCCAGCTGAACAGTCCGGTTGCAGCGACCGGACTCACGACTTCCAACGGATTCACCGATTCCCCCTCAATGCCTCAGCAGGTTCTCGTCGTCGACCGAGGTCGAACGGCGAGTCCGGAAGATCATCATGATGATCGCCAGCCCGACGACCACCTCGGCCGCGGCGACGACCATCACGAAGAAGGCGGCCACCTGGCCGTCAAGATTGCCGTGCACGTGGGCGAAGGTGACGAAGGACAGGTTCGCGGCGTTGAGCATCAGCTCGATGGACATGAAGGCGACCAGGGCATTGCGGCGCACCAGGAAGCCGAGCAGCCCCAGGCAGAACAGGATCGCCGAGAGCACGATGTAGGCATTGGGATTCATCGGCTGAGCTCCTTCGCCGGATCTGCGGGGCCGGCCGACAGCTCGGCCTCGCCGGGCAGGATGCCGTGCTCCTCGTCGTGGACGTCGGCGATGGCCTTGTCGGCACGTGCGGTCGGGGCCACCAGCCGGCCCTGGTCGACGATGACGGCGCCGCGCGCGGCGAGCGTCGCGACGACCGAGCCCTCGGCGATCGTGCCGTCGGGCAGCAGTGCCGGGTTGTCGACCGAGTTGTGCCGGGCGTAGACGCCCGGGTTGGGCAGCGGCCCCGGATCGGTGCCGTCCTCGGCGAACTGCCTGGTCCGCCTCTCGAGCCGGGCGCGCTGGCGCTCCTTGTGCACCAGCGGCTCGCCGTGGGTGAGCACCATCGCGGCCAGCGCGGCGGTGATGAGCAGGGCCGCCGTGGCCTCGAAGGCGAAGACATAACGCCCGAAGACCAGGAAGGCCAGCGAGCGGATGTTGCCGGCCTGCCCGTTCGCCCGGTCCAGCCCCTCGGAGCCGGTGAGGATGCCGTGCCCGAGTGCCCCGACGAGCAGGATCGCCAGGCCGACCACCGCGATGCCGGCGGCGAGCCGCTGGCCCTTGATCGTCTCGACCATCTCGTCGACCGAGTCGACGCCGATCATCATCATGGTGAAGACGAACAGCATCATCACCGCGCCGGTGTAGACGATGATCTGGGCGACGAAGAGGAAGGGCGCGTCGAGGCTGGCGTAGAGCCCTGCCAGGCAGCACATCAGGCCTGCCAGGCACAGTGCCGAATGCACCGGCTTGCGGCTGAAGACCATCCCGATGCCGGCGATGATGCTCACTGGTCCGAGGATCCAGAAGGCGATCGCCACGCCGGTGACCAGTGGAATCATTGCCCGGCTCCCTTGTCCCGTGCTGCTGCGGCTGCCTGTGCCCGGGCACCCCGCTCGTCGAGTTCTCCGGTGGGCGGCAGGCCCAGGAAGTACTCCTTCTCGGTGGCACCCAGCTGGCGCTCGTGCGGGGGCTGCTGCATTCCGGGCAGCAGCGGCGCGAGCAGCCGGTCCTTGTCGTAGATGAGGCTCTCACGACTGCGGTCGGCGAGCTTGAACTCGTTGGTCATCGTCAGCGCCCTGGTCGGGCAGGCCTCGATGCACAGCCCGCACAGGATGCAACGCAGGTAGTTGATCTGGTAGACGCGCCCGTACCGCTCGCCGGGGCTGAAACGCTCCTCGTCGGTGTTGTCGGCGCCCTCGACGTAGATGGCGTCGGCCGGGCAGGCCCAGGCGCACAGCTCGCAGCCGACGCACTTCTCCAGGCCGTCGGGCCAGCGGTTGAGCTGGTGACGCCCGTGGAAGCGCGGCGCCATCACCTTCTCCTTGCCCTTCTCCGGGTATCCCTGGGTGAAGGTCTTGCGGAACATCGTCCGGAATGTGATTCCGAACCCGGACCAGGCTCCCATCAGTGGGCTCCCTTCTGAGTGGTGGCCTTCTCGGTACCGGTCGGCCCGGTACCCGTCGACGCAGTACCCGTCGGCCCAGTTCCCATCGACCCCGAGGGGACGCCGTCCGCAGCGGCCACCAGGGTGTCGGCCTGCTGACCGGGAAGCGGAGGCACCGGGTATCCGCCGGCGAAGGCGTCGAACTTCTGGGGTTCGGGCTCCGGCTTCTCGGCCGAACCGCCGAACAGGATGTAGATGATGAGCCCGACCACCACGACGAGCAGTCCGCCGAGGAAGACCGGGTTGCTCATCCAGCCCTGGGCTCCGGCCGCACGCATCACCGCGACGAGCATCACCCAGACCAGCGAGATCGGGATGAGGAACTTCCAGCCGATGTTCATGAAGTGGTCCCAGCGGATCCGGGGCAGGGAGGCCCGCACCCACACGAAGAAGAAGATCACCAGCTGGGTCTTGAGCATGAACCAGAACAGTCCGAACCACCCGCTGTCCAGCACCCCGATGAGGTTGAACGGCCAGGGGGCTCGGTAGCCGCCCAGGAAGAGGGTGGTGCAGACCGCCGAGAGGGTGGCCATGTTGATGTACTCGGCCAGGTAGTACATCGCGTAGGGGAATCCGGAGTACTCGGTGCTGTAGCCCGAGACGAGCTCCTGCTCGGCCTCCGACTCGTCGAAGGGCAGCCGGTTGGACTCGCCGAACATCGTCATCACGTAGATCACGAAGCTCGGCAGCAGGAGCAGCCAGAAGTGTCCGGGGATGTGGGTGTTGTGGCCGAACCAGACCATCGTGCGGGCCTGGGCGTTGACGATGTCGGATGTCGCCATCGACCCCGAGATCATGAAGACGGCGGCCAGGGACAGTCCCATCGCCACCTCGTAGGAGATCATCTGGGCGCTGGCGCGCAGCGAGCCGAGCACCGAGTAGGGGCCGGAGGAGGACCAGCCGGCGAGCACGATGCCGTAGATCCCGATGCCGGCGACCGCGATGATGAACAGCACCGCCACCGGGACATCGGTGATCTGGAGCATGGTGCGCTGCCCGAAGATCGAGACCTCCCCGCCCAGCGGGATCACTGCCCAGGAGGTGAAGCAGCAGATCCCGGCGATCACCGGTGCCAGGTAGAAGACGATCCGGTCGGCCCCCTTGGGGGTGACCATCTCCTTGAAGACCAGCTTGATGCCGTCGCCGACGGCCTGGCCGAGACCGCGGATGAAGGCGGCATTCATGATCGGGCCGAGGCGGTTCTGCATCCGGCCGAGCACCCGGCGCTCGAACCAGACATTGAACAGAGTCCACATCAGCAGCAGCATGAAGACGCCGACCACCTTGATGATGGTGATCCACCAGACGTCGGCGCCGAACAGGGCGCTCTCCAACGGGATCATTCCGCACCTCCCTGTGTCGTGATCGATGAGCTCGCCACCGACAGCTCAACCGGGCTGCCGGGCAACACTCCGAGTGCCTCGTGGATCGGCGGTTCACCGGACCGCGGCCCGACGGGCCCGCTCCAGGGCACCCAGACGGCGCCGTCGATCATGGTCGTGTCGACCGCCAGCGGCAGGGTCACCGATCCGGACGCTGCACTGACCGTCACCGGCGTCCCCTCGCCGGCACCGAGCCGGTCGGCCGCCGCCGGGCAGACC
>JBAQVA010000037.1:0-24436 GCA_049297835.1 Propionibacterium sp. | reverse complement strand
ACGCAGTGCGTCGCGGCCACAGTATCGGCTGCTGCTCAGTTCTCCACGATGATCACGTAGAGCTTGCGTGGACCGTGGACACCGTCGACCCGGGAGAGCTCGATGTCGCTGGTGGCCGAGCCACCGCTGATCCAGGTGAGCGGCCGTCCGGCATGCACCGCCGGCTTCACCAGCTGGACGGCCTGGGGGACGTCGGAGACGACCCGTTCGGCCCTGATCACGCAGATGTGGCGGTCCGGCACCAGGGACAGCGCCCTGCGGCCCTGGTCACTCTCGTGGTCCAGGACGATCGTGCCGGTGTCGGCCACGCCCACGGCGGCCGCGGTGACCACCGCATTGGTCTTGTCCAGCTCTGCATTGCTCAGCTGCGGGTCGTCGACCCGGACCGTCAGGCCCGCTGCCTCGATCGCCTTCACCCAGCTCTTGTCCAGACCCACGGGCACGACCACGGTTTCGGCGGTGCCGGTGGCCCGCAGACCCTCGACGATCGCCTCGGTCAGGTCCGCCTCGGTCGAGCGGACGACCGTCGCCTGGTAGTCCTCCACCTTCTTCTGGAAGGTGCCGACGACGTCGTCCATGTCGATCCCGCCACCGTAGTTCCAGTGGATCGGGGTGTCGATCTCGGGATCCTTCTCGGTGATGTCGGTGGTGGCCTGCCGGATGCGGGCGAGCACCTCCTGCTTTGCGTCCATCGTGCTCACCTTTCGTCCTCGCTGCGATTCTGCTTCCACCAGTCACGGAATGTCTGGGTGGGCAGTGACTGGACATCGCGGTACTTGAGCCAGCGCTCCGCGATCGGCACGGGCAGCGGCCCGATCGCCTTGCCGTGGAGCACCCGTCCGACACCACGCGAGCCGTACATGACCGACTCGAAATGCTTGTAGTCACCGAGCACCCATGCCGCGGCCTTCATCAGGGCCATCTCGCCGAGCACATCGCGATCCCGCGGGAAGCGATCTGCCTTCTCCGACTTCACGACCTTGTTGCGGACGTGGATGATGATGTCGGTGAAGGGGATCTTCACCGGGCAGACCTCATTGCATGCGCCACACAACGAGCAGGCGTAGGGCATGGCGCGATCGACCGGATCCTGGACGCCTCGCAGCTGCGGGGTGAGCGTGATGCCGATCGGGCCCGGGTAGACCGAACCGTAGGCGTGGCCACCGGCCCGCTCGTAGACCGGGCAGACGTTGATGCAGGCCGCACAGCGGATGCAGCGGAGCACCTCGCGTCCGACCGGATCGGCCAGCACATTGGTGCGCCCGTTGTCCATGAAGATGACGTGCTGTTCCTGGGGGCCGTCGCCGGGGGTGACGCCGCTCCAGACCGAGTTGTAGGGGTTCATCCGCTCGCCGGTGGCCGAGCGCGGCAGCAGCTTGAGGAAGATCTCCAGGTCGTCGTAGCTCGGCAGCAGCTTCTCGATGCCCACGATGGAGACGAGCGTGTCGGGCAGCGTCAGGCACATCCGGCCGTTGCCCTCGGACTCCACGATCACCAGCGAGCCGGTGTCGGCGAGCACGAAGTTGGCGCCCGAGACGGCGACCTTGGCGCGCAGGAACTTCTCGCGCAGGTGCAGCCGGGCGGCATCGGCGAGGTCGGGAGGATTGGTCGAGACGTCCTCGGGGCAGGCGCGCCCGTAGTTCTTCATCTCGCGCAGGAAGATCTCGCGCACCTCGGCGCGATTGCGGTGGATGGCGGGAACCACGATGTGGCTCGGGCGGTCGTGGCCCAGCTGGACGATGAGCTCGGCGAGGTCCGTCTCCCAGGCCGCGATCCCCTGCTCCTCGAGGTACTCGTTGAGGTCGGTCTCCTGGGTGGTGATCGACTTGATCTTGACGACCTCGTCGACGCCCTTGGACTTGGCGATCTCACCGACGATCCGATTGGCCTCGGCTCCGTCCCTGGCCCAGTGCACGTGCACCCCGTGCGCCGTGAGGTTCTTCTCCGCCTCGAGCAGGTAGTGGTCGAGATGACGCCCGATCCGGTTCTTGATCTCGTAGGCCGCCTCGCGCAGGTCCTCCCAGTCGGGGGACTCGGAGACGCGGACGGCGCGCTTGTTGCGGATCGTCGTCATGGCGTTGCGCATGTTCTTGCGCTGGACGGGGAGCTTCAGCTCGCCCTTGACCGCCGTCGTGAACTTGGGCATCCCCAGGAAGGTGCCGCCGTGCTCCGGCGCAGGGGTGAGACGGGCGACACCGTAGTTGCCCTCTGTGATGCGACGCAGTTGCGTGCCCATGATCAGTCCTCCTCCGTATTGGCAAGAACCTCGGCGAGATGAATCGCCTTCACTCCCGAGTTCTCACGGGCGAGCACACCGCCGATGTTGAGAAGGCAGGAGTTGTCGCCCCCGATGACGTACTCGGCACCGGTCTCGCGGACATGGCGGGCCTTGTCCGAAGCCATCGTCGCCGACATGTCGTAGTTCTTCACGCAGAACGTGCCACCGAAGCCGCAGCACTGCTCGGCGGCCGGGAGGTCGACGAGGGTCATGCCGCGGACATTCTTCAGGAGCTCGTAGGGACGCTGGCCGAGCTTGATCAGGCGAAGCCCGTGGCAGCTCGGGTGGTAGGTGACGCGGTGCGGGAAGTACGCCCCGACGTCGGTGACCCCCAGGATGTCCACCAGGAACTCCGGCAGGTCGTAGGTGATCTTGCTGGTGTGCGCGACATCGCGCTGCAGCCCGGCATCGCCCAGCCGCTCGGCGAGCATCGGGTGCTGGTCACGCACCGCCGCTGTGCACGAGCCCGACGGGGCGACGACGTAGTCGTAGTCCCCGAAGCCCTTCACATAGGAGCGCACCATGTTCATCGACTCGTCGAAGTATCCGGTGTTCGTGGTGATCTGCGCGCAGCAGGTCTGCTCCTTCGGGAAGTGGACCCGACAGCCCAGCCTCTCGAGGAGCTTCGTGACCGCGACACCGGTCTGGGGAAACATGACGTCGTTGATACAGGTGATGAATACAGCCACGTCGAGTCCGGCGCCGGGCAGGCCTGGTGCAGCAGCCCGCCCCGCCTCGCTCGGCGCGTTGGTCATGGTGGTCATTGGGAAACCTCCGTAAGGATCCGGTGTGGTGGAGAAGTGAGGTTCAGGGCAGCAACCAGCTGAGCACCGGCGTGGACATCAGGCCGGCGAGAAGGCACATGACGGCAATCAGCAGGATCGAGTACTTGAAGACCTTGCGCAGGATCACCGACTCGCTGCCCACCAGGCCGATGGCGGTCGCCGCCACGGTGAGTGACTGGGGGGAGATCATCTTGCCGACCACGCCGCCAGCGGCGCCGGAGCCGACGAGCAGCCCCTTCATACCGACAGAGCCGAGCGAACCCGTCGCCTGGATGTGCTCGGCGACTCCGGACTGGAGGCCGGAGAACAGGATGTTGGCCGAGGTGTCGGAACCGGTGACATAGGTGCCGATCCAGCCGAGCACAGGTGCGAGGAAGGGGTAGACGGCACCGGCGCCGGCGATCCACAGGCCCAGCGCGAGGGTCTGGCCGGAGTCACCCATGATGTAGGCCAGGGCCACCACGAAACCGATCGTGATGAAGGAGAACTTCATCTTCTTCAGGGTCACCCACAGCTCTCCGAAGAGCTTGGCCGCGGGGACGCGGTAGATGACGCCGACGACGATCGCGACGATCGCGAGCAGGAAGCCGGGCGTGGACAGCCAGGGCCAGGTGTAGCTGGCGTGGGAGGAGACGGCACCCGAGGTGCTGCGCAGGTCGGACAGCAGCGGCCAGTGCATCTTGACGTCACCGCCAGCGAGCAGGGACTTGATGCCGGGCAGCGCGGCCAGGGCGAAGATGACGATGACGAGCAGGTAGGGAAGCAGGGCCATCATGATGCGGCCACCGGTGAGATCGCTCACCACGATCTCCTGGCGCTCGACCGGCTCGGTCTCGATGCTCGGATCCAGCGGGATCCCGATTCGCTCGGCGGCCTCGCGGCCACCGCTGGGCTTCCAGACGCGGAGGAAGAGCATGCCCAGCCCGACGCTGATCACGGCCGCGAAGACCTCGGTGAGGCTGTAGAGGGAGGTGCCGGCGACGACCCACTTCACGGCGCCGAAGACGAAGCCGACGAACAGGCCGAAGGGCCAGCACTGCTTGATGCCCTTCCTGCCGTCCATGATGCCCAGGATGAGGAAGGGGACCAGCAGGCTGAGGATCGCGCAGATGCGTGCGGTGACCGGCGCGACGTCGCCGACCGGGATGCCGGCGACCTTGGCCGCCTGGGCAACGGGCAGGCCGACGGCGCCGAAGGCGACGGGCACCGTGTTGGCGACCAGCGCCGTCACGGCCGCGCGCAGCTTGCCGAATCCGATCGCGATGAGCATCGCGGCTGCGATGGCCACGGGCGCACCGAATCCGGCCAGCGCCTCGAGCAGACCGCCGAAGCAGAAGGCGATGAGGATGCCGAGGATGCGCGGGTCATCGCTGATGAGGAAGAAGGTCCGCCGCAGATCGTCGAAACGACCCGAGATGACCGTCACCTGGTACATCCAGATGGCGGCCAGCAGGATCCAGCCGATGGGCAGGAGGCCGTAGAGGAAGCCCTGGACGCTCGTGGACAACGCCATCCCCACCGGCATCTTGAAGAAGATGATCGCCACCACGACGGCAAGGGCCCAAGACGTGAATCCTGCCCAATAGGCCTTCCAGCGCAACGCGCCGAGTGTGACGAGCATGCAGATGATGGGAATGAGTGCAACCAGAGCGGAAAGCCACTGGTGACCCAAAGGATTTGTGTTCGGCGCAAAGGCCTGCAACAGGACCACTGGACCCCCCTGTTCGACGTTGACAACGTGACCATTGGGACGCCTCCACGATGAGACGTCACATCACCCAGAACAATAGGTCCGACCAATTGGGGAGGTCAAGGCAGGTGCCGCCATGACAAGCGGCTCCGCGACGCGGCTCCGGGCCCCACGGCGATGACGGGCTCGGAGTCCGGCGCCCGGCGCCCGGCGGCGCGCAGCCTTGACTCATCGGTGACAATGACTTCATGCGGGCATCTGATTCCTTTCCCGACCCGGACACGGTCGACAGGTGCCAGGACTGTGCGATCATGCGGGCCAAGGGCATGTCGGGTTTCGACGTGGCCCTGCACCACATCGAGTCGGCGATCCAGTCCGGCGACTATGTCGCGGGCATGCAGCTGCCCCCCGAACGCGAGCTCGCGACGAAGCTCTCGGTGGGACGCGGTGCCGTCCGCGAGGCGATCCGGGTCCTGCAGGCCCAGGGCATCGTGGTCTCGGGCACCGGCCCGGGCAACGGCACCCGGATCAGGGTGACCCCCGGCGACGCCTTCGCCCGGATGCTCCGCCTGCACCTGGCACTGGACTCCACGACGGTTCCCGATCTGACCGAGACCCGCGTCGTGCTCGAACGCGCCGCCTGCGAGGCGGCCGCGAAGCACGGCCCCTGCAGCGCCCTGACCAGGGCGAAGGTGCTGCTCGAGCGCATGGAGACGCACAACGGGACCGACGACTTCAACGGTCTGGACACCGCCTTCCACGTCGCGCTCGTCGAGGCCGGCGGCAACCACATGCTCACCATGATCTGCACGGCGATCCGGCACACGCTGGCGCACCCGATCCGAATCGCCGAACTGCAGTTGGACGACTGGCCTGGTTTCCGCGCCGGGCTGGTGACCGAGCACCGCTCGCTCTTCGAGGCGATCGAACGCGGCGACGCCGAGCTCGCCGGGCGTCTGGCCGAGGAGCACATCCGGCACGCCTACTCCGAGCTGCTCCCCACCTCGGCCCCGTCCGTACGTGGCGAGAGCCTGGCAACCCACGTCTGAGCCCGGTCGGTCGAACAGCTGGGAACCGGCCCGCGCGGTGAGCGCGACCGGGCGCCCCGATCGGTAGACTGACGCCGTGTCATTCCAGCTCTACGACGAATCCAGCGGCTCAGTCGCGCCCTTCATCCCCCTCGTCCCGGGACAGGTGTCGATCTACCACTGTGGGTTGACCGTCCAGAGCTCCCCCCACCTGGGTCACATCCGCAAGGAAGTGGTCTTCGACGTGCTGCGTCGCTGGCTCACCGCGAGCGGCTACCGGGTGAAGGTGGTGGCGAATGTCACCGACATCAACGAGAAGATCTGGCAGAAGGCCGCCGAGGCCGGCCTGGAATGGTACGAGCTCGCCTACCAGGTGGAGCTCGAGCTGCACCGCGCCTATGCGGCGCTCGGCTGCCTGCCGCCCAGCTACGAGCCCCGCGCCACCGGCCACATCACCGAGATGATCGAGCTCGTCGAGAAGCTCATCGAGCGCGGGCACGCCTATGTCGCGCCGGACGGCTCCGGTGACGTCTACTTCGACGTGCGCAGCTGGCCTGACTACGGCTCGCTGTCCCACCAGAACGTCGACGACATGGTCACCGCCGAGGACGCCGATCCGCGCGGCAAGCGCGACCCGCGTGACTTCGCTCTGTGGAAGGGCAGCAAGCCGGGCGAGCCGAGCACGGCGAGCTGGCCGAGCCCCTGGGGCCGCGGGCGCCCGGGCTGGCACCTCGAGTGCTCCGCGATGAGCCTGAAATACCTCGGCGAGCGCTTCGACATCCACGGCGGCGGCATGGACCTGCGCTTCCCCCACCACGAGAACGAGCAGGCCCAGAGCCGGGCAGCCGGCTACGGCTTCGCGCAGCACTGGATGCACAACGCCTTCGTGACGATGGCCGGGGAAAAGATGAGCAAGTCCCTGGGCAATGGCACGATCGTCACCGAGGTGACCCGCAAGTATCCGCCGCGGGCAGTGCGCCTCTACCTGGCCCAGCCGCACTACCGTTCCACCATCGAGTACTCTTCGAACTCCCTGGTCGAGGCCACCGCACAGCTGGAGCGGATCGACAGCCTGCTGGCCCGCGCGAAGGTCTCGGGCCCGGTGGACTTCCACTTCGAGGACCTGCCCGAGGGCTTCGTCACCGCCATGGACAACGACCTGGGCACGCCCACCGCGGTGGCGGTGCTCTACGACACCATCAAGACCGGCAACAAGGCCTTCGACGCAAGTGACGCGGCCGGCGCCGGCGACGCGGTGCGCCAGGTGCGCGCCATGCTGCACGTGCTCGGCCTGGACCCGCACGATCCCGAATGGGTCGACCGGACGTCCGGCTCGGGAGTGAGCAACGAGGTGGTCGACGGTCTGGTGAAGCTCGTGCTCCAGGAGCGCGAGCAGGCCCGTTCCCGCAAGGACTTCGCCGCCGCGGACCGGATCCGTGACACGCTCAACGCGCTCGGCGTCCGCATCGAGGACACCCCCGCGGGTGCCCGCTGGAGCGTGGCGCGCTGATGGCCGGTTCGTCGAAGGGCACCGGCGGCCACGGCCGACGCAGGCTGGCCGGCCGTGGGCCGACCCCCAGGGCCGAGGATCGTCCTTATCACAAGGCCTATCGCGCCAAGGGCGGCCGCCCGGCGACGGCTGGTCATTCGTCCCGCAGCGCCAAGCCGTCCAGTCTGGGCAAGGGCGCCGGCGCGGACTGGGTGGTGGGCCGCAACCCCGTGCTCGAGGCCCTGCTCGCCGGCCTTCCGGTGCGGCGGGCCTTCGTGGCGGAGGGCTCCGAGCGGGACGACCGGCTGCGCGAGATCTTCAAGTACGCGGCAGACCACTCGCTGACACTGCTCCAGGTGCCCCGTCAGGAGCTGGACAGCCTCACCTCCGGGGCGGTGCACCAGGGCGTCGCGCTGCAGATGCCGCCCTACCAGTACGCCGAGCTCGACGACGTGACGGCGTCGGCGCTCACCCGCGACGACGACCACGGGCTCATCGTCGCCTGCGACCACATCACCGATCCGCACAATCTCGGGGCGATCATCCGCTCGGCCGCCGCCTTCGGCGCCGATGCCGTCGTCATTCCCGAGCGTCGCAGCGCCTCGCTGACCGCCAGCGCATGGAAGGCCTCGGCCGGCGCCGCAGCCCGGATCCCGGTGAGCCGGGTCATCAATCTGAACCGGGCGCTGGAGCGGCTGTCAGCCGCCGGATTCACCGTCGTCGGCCTCGCCGGGGACGGCGAGGAGGCCATCCCCGGAGTGGGCGGGCCCTTGGTCCTGGTCGTGGGCTCCGAGGGCGAGGGGCTCAGCCGGCTGGTGCGCGAGCACTGCGACGCACTGGTCCGGATCGGCATCACGAGCGCGGTGGAGAGCCTCAATGCCTCGGTCGCCGCAGCCATCGCGCTGCACGAGGTGGCGCGCTCCAGGAACTGACCTCCAGGTCCGGATCTGACCATCGTCTTTTCGGACCCTGCATGACACCGGACTCCGGTAGTGGCAGTCTGGGTCAGCAGCTTCGGGCCTGCGCCCCCGCTCCGTCGACGACATCCGTCGCGGGACCGGGCAGGACCGGAGCCCTCCGCATGTCCCCGATCCAGGGAAGTATGAGATGGCATCCTCCAGCCCCGAACAGTCCGAGCAGAAGGCCCCAGGCATCGTCGATGCCGGTGACAAGGGCTATCAGAAGGGGCTGAAGGCACGTCACATCCAGATGATCGCCATCGGCGGGTCGATCGGCACCGGCCTGTTCCTCGGTGCGGGCGGCCGGCTGGCGAACGGCGGGCCGGCGCTGGCGGTGTCCTACGCGCTCTGTGGATTCTTCGCCTTCATCATGGTCCGTGCCCTCGGCGAGCTGTCCATACGACGGCCCTCGTCGGGGGCATTCGTCTCCTACGCCCGTGAGTTCATGGGCGAGAAGGCCGCTTATGTGACCGGCTGGCTGTTCTTCCTGGACTGGGCGACGTCGCTGATGGCCGACGTCACCGCGGTCGCCCTCTACCTGCACTTCTGGAGCTTCTTCCGGCCGACCCCGCAGTGGCTGCTGGCCATGATCGCCCTGGCGGTGGTCTTCACCCTCAACATGTTCAGCGTCAAGTACTTCGGCGAGGCGGAGTTCTGGTTCGCGGCGATCAAGATCACCGCGATCATCGCCTTCATGGTGGTCGCCATCTGGGCCGTGGTCACCGGGCACGCGGTGGGCAACGACCAGGCCGGCTTCGCCAACCTGACCAACCACGGCGGTTTCTTCCCGCTCGGCATCGCCCCGATCTTCACCCTCTCGCTCGGCGTCATCTTCGCCTTCGGAGGCACCGAGATGGTCGGCGTCGCAGCCGGTGAGGCCAAGGACGCGGTGAAGATCCTGCCCAAGGCCATCAACTCGATGATCCTGCGCATCTTCGTCTTCTACGTGGGCTCGGTCGTGCTGATGACGCTCGTGCTGCCCTGGACGGCCTACTCCAAGAGCGAGTCCCCGTTCGTGACCTTCTTCGCCCGGCTGGGCGTGCCGCACGCCGGCGACGTCATGCAGATCGTCGTGCTCACCGCAGCGCTGTCCTCCCTCAATGCCGGCCTGTACGCCACCGGGCGCACGCTGCGATCGATGGCCGTGGCCCACGAGGCGCCCGCCTTCGCGGCGCGGCTCAACAGCCAGCACGTCCCCTACGGCGGCATCATCATCACGGCCTCGCTGGGGCTGCTCGGCGTCCTGATCAACTACCTCTACCCCTCCGGCGCCTTCGACATCGTGATGAATCTCGCCGGAATCGGCATCGCGGGCACCTGGATCTCGATCCTCGCCAGCCACATGGTCCTCGTCCACCGGGCCGCCAAGGGGCTGGACGAGCGTCCGTCCTACCGCCTGTTCGCCGCGCCGGTGAGCAACATCGTGGCCATCGCCTTCCTGCTGGCGGTCATCGTCTCGATGTGGTTCGAGAAGTCGGTGGGACGACCCACGATCCTGCTCTTCCTCGGTGTCTGTCTGGCAATGGTCATCGGATGGTTCGGCGTACGGAACAAGATCAACCCGGAGTTGCTCGACAACATCCTCGACGAGGAGCCCACGGACTCCGGAACCAAGGCCTGAGGCCACCATGCGAGTCCACATCCTGTACACGGGCGGAACCCTGGGCATGGTCGAGACCGAGCACGGCCTGGCCCCGGGCGCGGACATCGAGGGCTGGCTCGACCGGCTGCTGGCAGGGACCGAGCTGGCCGGATCCGCGAGCGTGAGCTCCTTCGACCGGCTGATCGACTCCTCCAATGCCACACCGCTGGACTGGCAGGCGATCGTGGACGAGCTGTGGGCACGCCGCAACAGCGCGGATGCCTTCGTCGTACTGCACGGGACCGACACGATGGCCTACACCGCCGCCGCCCTGAGCTATGCGCTCACCGAGTTCCCGGCGCCGGTGGTGCTCACCGGCGCCCAGTACCCGATCGACGTCGTCGGATCCGACGCGGCGCCCAATGTCACCGGAGCACTGCACGCCGCGCTGAGCGGACGGCTGAAGGGCGTCTCGGTCTTCTTCGGGCACACTCTGCTGGCCGGGAACCGGACGACGAAGGTCTCCTCGTGGTCCTACCAGGGCTTCTCCTCCCCTGCGGTGCCGGTACTGGCCCGCACCGGCGCCCCCTGGCAGTGGACGCCCACCGTGGCCTCCGGCGCAGGCTGGGCGCACCCGGAGCCCTATCGCCGCCACGACGTGCTCGTGCTCGACCTGGTGCCCGGGATCAGCACCAGCAGGCTCGCCGCGACGCTGGACCCCCCACCGGAGGCGGTCGTGCTGCGCGCCTTCGGGGTCGGCAATGCGCCGAGTGAGGAGCCCGGGCTCACCGAGGTGCTCGCCGGAACCATCGACTCCGGCATCCCGGTGGTGATCGCCTCACAGTGCCACCAGGCGCGGGTCCTGCTGGGCCACTACGAGGCCGGCGACGCGCTCGCCAGGGCCGGTGCGCTCGGTGCCGGTGACATGACCCTGGAAGCACTGCACGCCAAGCTTGTCTTCCTGCTGGGCCAGCACCTCGACACCGCCGAGTTCGCCCACTGGATGGGAACCGACCTTGCCGGTGAGCTCACCGTCGACTGAGACGGCTGCGCCGTCGGCGGCGACTGCGCGACCGGCCTGCGGGAGCGCACATCTACGGCTGCCAGAATTGGGCCATGGGCACCGAGACCGAGCCTGCAGCTGAGATCCCCGGAGGGGACGCCGAACGGCAGGCGCGCGCCGCATCCTTCCGGCTGATCGGATCGGACTACGAGCGATACCGCCCCGACCAGCCCGACGACGCGACCGCGTGGATGGTCGGGGACGCCCGCCAGGTGCTGGACCTGGGTGCGGGCACCGGGAAGCTCACCGACTCACTGCTCCGGCTCGGTCGTCAGGTCTGGGCCGTCGACCCCTCGGAGGCGATGCGGGCCGAGCTGAGTCGCAAGCATCCCGAGCTGCCCTGTCTGCCCGGAACCGGCGAGGCCATTCCGTTGCCCGAGCACAGCGTCGACGCCGTCGTCGTCGGCTCCGCCTGGCACTGGATGGACGCCGGGCGCACCGGGGCCGAGCTGGCCCGTGTGCTGCGCCCCGGCGGCGCACTCGGGCTGTCCTGGAACGGCCCGGACCGCAGCGTCGACTGGGTGCGGTCCCTGTACGAGGCCGATCACGCGCCCGGCGGGGACGCGACTCCGAGCCCGCACTCCCACGATGCCGAGCATCCGGGGCACGGCTTCGGCCCGCTGGAGGAACGGCAGTTCCGCTGGTCGCGCCCGATAACCCGCGAGGAGCTGCTCGCCGAGATCGCCACCCATTCGGCGTGGTTGCTGGCCGATCCCCGGACCCGGTCGGAGTGGTCACGGCGTCTGGACGAGCAGCTCGACCGCGATCCGCACACCGCCGGACGCGAGCTGATCGAGCTAGCGGGTGCGGGCCTACCGGTGCGCGCTCTATGCCCGGGCCTGAGGCGCCCAGTGGTCGTGACTCGGCCCCGGGGGCCGCACCACGGTAGATTTGTGCCGTTCCCTGTCGCTTCCAGGAGGAGTCCCATTGCCCACCACCGACGTCACGGCAAAGGCCACCATCGCCTACCAGGCCATGCTCGAGGTCATCCAGAGTGCCGAACCGACGGTCGCCCAGGCGATCCGGCAGGAGCTCGCTGACCAGCGGGCGTCCCTCAAGCTCATCGCCTCCGAGAACTACGCAACCCTCCCGACGCTGCTGGCGATGGGCACGTGGTTCTCCGACAAGTACGCCGAGGGCACGGTCGGCCACCGCTTCTACGCCGGCTGCGCCAATGTCGACACGATCGAGGCGACTGCCGCCCGTCATGCCGAGGAGCTCTTCGGAGCCCAGCACGCCTACGTCCAGCCGCATTCGGGCATCGACGCCAATCTGGTGGCCTACTGGACGATCCTGTCCCATCGCATCGAGCTCCCGGCGCTGGAGGAATTGGGTGTCAGGAGCGCCAATGACCTCTCCGAGGAGGACTGGGAGACGCTGCGCCATCGCCTCGGCGACCAGCGGCTGATGGGCATGAGTCTGGATGCCGGCGGGCACCTGACCCACGGCTTCCGCCCCAACATCTCCGGCAAGATGTTCCACCAGCGTTCCTACGGGACGGACCCGACCAGCGGGTTCATCGACTACGACGCAGTGCGCGCCCAGGTCCGCGAGTTCAAGCCGCTCATCCTGGTCGCCGGCTACTCCGCCTATCCCCGCCGGGTGAACTTCGCCACCATGCGTGAGATCGCCGACGAGGTCGGCGCCACGCTCATGGTCGACATGGCCCACTTCGCCGGGCTGGTGGCCGGCAAGGTCTTCACCGGGGACGAGAACCCGGTCGGCAATGCCCAGGTGGTCACCACCACGACGCACAAGTCGCTGCGCGGCCCCCGGGGCGGCATGGTGCTCGTCGACGACGAGTTCGCCGCCGATGTCGACCGTGGCTGCCCGATGGTGCTCGGCGGCCCGCTGGCCAACATGATGAGTGCCAAGGCCGTTGCCCTGGCACAGGCCAACACCCCCGACTTCCGCGAGTACGCCCGCAACATCGCCAGCAATGCCAAGGCCCTCGCCGAGGGCTTCCTGCGTCGCGGCGCCACACTGGTCACCGGTGGCACCGACAATCACATCGTGCTGGTGGACGTGACGAGCAGCTTCGGGCTCACCGGCCGCCAGGCCGAGTCCGCGCTGCTGGACGCCGGGATCGTGACGAACCGCAATTCCATTCCGCGCGATCCCAACGGGCCCTGGTACACCTCGGGGATCCGGCTCGGCACCCCCGCCCTGACGAGCCGCGGTTTCGGCCCCGACGACTTCGACCGTGTCGCCGCGCTGATCTGCGAGACCCTGTGCTCGACCACTCCGGCCACTGCCTCCACCGGCAAGCCGGGCAAGGCCAAGTACGAGATGGCGGACGGTCTGGCCGCGCGTGTCCACGACGAGTCGGCCGAGCTGCTCACCGCGAACCCGCTGTACCCCGGCCTGGAGCTCTGAGCCGGATCCGCTCTCAGCTCCGCCCGAGACAGCCGGCGAGAACCGCCTGGTCGAGGGCCACGAGCTGGGAGCGGAAGCCGGGCCCCACCCAGCCGTGCGGGCCCTCGCGCAGCTGGGTGGCCACCTCCCGGTCCCAGCGGAAGGGCAGCTGTGGGCTGACCCGGCAGTCGGGCGCCGTCACGACGAGATACTCGGGCTCGATCCGGTAGGGGGCCATCTGCTCGCCGAATTCCCCCGGCTCGACGGTGATGACCAGATCGGCACCACGCAGTGCCGCGAAGAGATTCGAGTTGTGCGCCAGACCGGGGTCCGCGAGTTCGTCGGGGCAGGCCTGCACGATGTCGAGCCCGAAGGCGGCCCGGGCCTCGGCCCAGCTGCGGACCGACGGGCAACTCGGTCCGACCAGGACGATGCGCTGGGTGAACAGCTCCCGGCCCATCGCGTGCAGGGCGTGCAACTCGCCCAACAGCTCGCAGGGACGCCCCTGGAAGGAACCTGCGTTCACCACGGGCACGGACACCGTCGAGGTGGCCTGCGCGATCACCGAGCCGTCGTCGTCGGACAGGATCAGCAGGTCGAGCCAACTGGCCAGCTGTGCCAGCTGCTCGCCCCATTCGTCGGATCCGGGCTCCACGAAGGGCTCCGAGAGCACCGGCTCACAGTGGATGGGCTGCATTCCGAGCATTCCCACTGCTCGCTCGAGTGCCAGGTTCGAGACGCTCGGCGCACCGTTGAACCACAGCCCGGCGGCACCGGAGTGGTGTCCCCCGTGGCCTCGGGCGTAGTCGTCCGCACGGGCGAACAGCGCCGTGAGATCCTCGCGCGTCCACTCCGTCAGGTCGATGAGATCCGCCACCGTGTCCTCCTCGTCGTCTCCGGCCGCCGCATTGCGGCCGACTCTCCCGCTGTGCCCTGCTGCTCGCCCGGGCGAGTCTGCGCTCACCGGGTGGCAGGGACCTGCTCGACGAGGCAGCTGGCGATGGCAGCCACCCCTTCCCCGCGGCCGGTGAGCCCCAGCCCGTCCGTCGTCGTCGCGCTGACGCTGACCGGTGCCCCCAGCGCTGCGCCGAGCACCTGCTCGGCCTCCGGACGCCGGGCCGCGATCCTCGGACGCTGACCGATCACCTGCACCACCACGTTGACAGGCCTCCAGCCTGCCACGGCCAGGCGCCGGACCGTCTCGGCGACGAAGGCGAGGCCACTGGCGCCGGCCCATTCGGGCTCGGCGGTTCCGTAGTTCGAGCCGAGGTCGCCAAGCCCGGCGGCGCCCAGGAGGGCATCGCAGAGCGCATGGGCGGCGACGTCCCCGTCCGAGTGGCCCACCAGGCCGCGGGGCTCGTCGGGGAAGTACAGGCCCGCGCAGTGCATCGGCACGCCGGCGCCCAGCCGATGGACGTCGACGCCGATGCCGGTGCGGATCACAGGGCTGCCTCGTCCATGATCATCTCCGCGACCGCGAAGTCGACGGGACGGGTGATCTTCATGGCCAGTGGGGAGCCGTCGACGAGCACCACGCGGGCGCCGACGGCCTCGCACACCGCCGCGTCATCGGTGAAGTCGTCGCGCTGCGCCACCCGGTGGGCATGCACCAGCACGTGCGCATCGAAGCCCTGGGGGGTCTGCACGGCCCGCAGGCAGTCCCGGTCGACCGGTCTGCTCCCCGTGCCCGCCACGAGCCTGATGCTGTCGCTGACCGGGACGACCGGGACGACGGCCTCGGCGCCGGCCCGGATCGCCGCGATGACCCGCGCCACCACCTCCGCCGGGACCAGCGGTCGCGCAGCGTCGTGCACGAGGACGACCTCCGTGCCCGGTGGAAGCAGACGAAGGCCGTTGGCGACCGAGCGCTGACGGGTCGGGCCCCCGTCGGCGAAGAGCAGACGAGCTCCGGCCCCTTCAAGACTGCGGGCGATCGGTGCGTGGTCCTCGCGACGGCAGACCACGATGCACACGCCCACGCCGCCGGCCACCAGCCGGTCGACGCTGTGCCGCAGCAGCGCAACGCCGCGCAGGGTGCGCAGCGCCTTCGGGCCGCAGCCACCGGCCGTGGACTCCCCCAGACGCACTCCGGAGCCGGCCGCCGCCACTATGGCAACGACCGGCTCCGGAGATGACGTGTCCTGGCTCATGGTCTTCAGGAAGTCTGGCTGTCAGAACACCCGCAACAAATTTGGCTCAGGAAGCCAGGACCTCGTCGAGCATGACCTCGGCGCGATCCTCCTCGACCTTCTCGGCAAGCGCGAGTTCGCTGACGAGAATCTGCCGCGCCTTGGCGAGCATCCTCTTCTCACCGGCGGACAGCCCGCGGTCCTTCTCCCGGCGCCACAGGTCACGCACGACCTCGGCCACCTTGAGCACATTGCCGGAGTGGAGCTTCTCGAGATTGGCCTTGTAGCGACGCGACCAGTTCGTGGGCTCCTCGGCATGCGGCGTCCGCAGCACGGTGAAGACCTTCTCAAGCCCGGCTTCATCGACGACGTCGCGCACCCCGACCAGATCGAGATTGCACTCAGGAACCCTCACGACCAGATCGTTCTGACCGATGATGCGGAGCACGAAATAAAGCTTGTCCTCACCCTTGATCTTGCGGGTTTCGACCCCTTCGATGACAGCCGCCCCATGGTTCGGGTAGACGACAGTCTCACCGACTGCAAAAGTCATATGTGCAACCCCTCTCCTTATCGATTCTACCACAGAACCTCTCCGAACCCGCCTGAGAAGATATTGAAGACCATTTCCGGAACTCCCAAGATCAACTCGTCACGCCCCGGCAATGGCGCATTTCACGTTGTCACAGGCTGATCAACCCTCGAACTTGTAGCCCAGGCCACGCACTGTGACCAGTTGCACCGGATGTGAGGGGTCCACTTCGATCTTGGCCCGCAGACGCTTGATGTGGACATCGAGAGTCTTCGTGTCACCGACATAGTCGGCACCCCAGATGCGGTCGATGAGCTGCCCCCTGGTCATCACCCGGCCCGCATTTCTCAGGAGCAATTCCAGTAATTCGAATTCCTTGAGGGCCAATCTCGCGGGCAGCGCACGCACGGTGACCTCGTGGCGTTCGACATCCATCCGGACATCGCCGCTCTCGATCACGTCGGGGAACAATTCCTCGTCGCGGCCCCGCCTCAGCACGGCCCGGATACGGGCCACCAGTTCTCGGTGGCTGAACGGCTTCGTGACATAGTCATCGGCGCCGAGTTCGAGCCCGACGACCTTGTCGATCTCCGCGTCGCGGGCAGTCACCATGATGATCGGCACGTCGCTGTGCTGGCGCAGCGCCTTGCACACCTCGGTTCCCGGGAGCCCCGGCAGCATCAGGTCGAGCAGCACCAGGTCGGCACCCTCGCGCTCGTACTCGGCCAGCCCCTTTTCCCCGTCGGGCGCCTGCGAGACGTCAAAACCCTCGCGGGTCAGCATGTATGCCGTTGCCTCGCGATAGGACTCCTCGTCCTCGATGATGAGAATTCGGGTCACTTCTGTCCGCTCCCCTCGTCCACGGCGTCAGCCGGTGTGACATCCCATGGCACACCGGTCTCGTCCGCATCAATGTTCTCCGGCAGCCGAATGGTGAAGGTCGACCCCTTACCCAGCCTGCTCCACACGCTGATGGTGCCGCCGTGCCCGGCGACAATGTGCTTGACGATCGACAACCCCAGACCGGTTCCCCCGTTTTCGCGGCTCCGGGCATAGTCGACCCGGTAGAAACGCTCGAAGATCCGTTCCTGGTCCTCCGGCCGGATACCTATTCCGTTGTCGGTCACCGCAATTTCCACCCAATGATCATCGGATTCCGCCAGTTTGGAAACCGTGACGGCGACGCGCGCGCCCGAATCCGAATATGCCAGCGCATTCTGGATGAGATTGGTGAGCGCGTTGATGAGTTGCCCTTCGTCGCCGACAACCTGCAAACCGGTCTCGCCGGCAACGCTGAACTCTACCTGATGGCTCTGGGCGGCGTCCTTGGTGCGGGAGGCAGCCTCGGAGACGACGTCGTCGACCTCGACCACGTCGGCCTCTAGGAGAGGGTCGTCGGACTGCAGCCGCGAGAGCTCGATGATCTGCCGCACCAGCTCGCCCAGGCGCTCGCTCTCGATGGTCATCCGGGCGGCGAAACGCCTCACCGCCTCGGGATCGTCAGCGGCCTCCTGGACCGTCTCCGCGAGCACCTGGAGTGCCCCCACAGGTGTCTTGAGCTCGTGGCTGATGTTCGCCACCAGATCGCGCTTCGACTCGTCCGCCCGGACCACTGCGCTGTGGTCCTCCGAGACGACCAGCACGGCGCCGCGCTCCAGGGGCCGCACCCTCACCAGCAGCTGACGGGGCGGCCCACCCTTCGCGCTCTGCATGCGGACCTCCCGCACGGTGGCCCGCTGGTCGCGGCGCACCGCGCGGACCTCCTGGAGGACCTCGGTCATGCCGATCCGGGCGCCCCGCGCCAGGCCGATGGTGCGGGCCTGGATGCTGGAGTGCAGGACCTCGTCGTGCGGGCCGACGACCATGGCCGGCTGACGCAGCGAGTCGATGACGGTGGGAACCTCGGGGTCCACCGCCGGCGGCTGCTGTGTCATCCGCAGCCGCGCCAGCCGACTCCAGCCGATCACCCCGGCGACCGCGCCTCCGATGACGGCACCCAGCCCCAGGCTGATCAGCACCGACGCAAGGAGACCCACATGAAAAAGTCTACGACCCCGTTCGCCCTGCGGCGCCTGCGCGGTCCCTCACCAGGGCGTCCGTACCCGCCAAGGTTCACCCCCCGTTCACGTTCTCTTTGCCGAATTGAGGTCACCATGCACAGCTGACCGGCTAGCGTCATTGACCGATGGCCCGGTTCCCGTGGCAGGCTTGTCGCTCACGTCAGCCGGGGTCCTACCGGGCACACCGGTCCATGTCAGCACGGCGCAACGGCGCCCCTGCAGGAAGGTGAGTGATGCGCGAGTATTACCACTCCGAACTCGACGAGGTCGTCAACCAGCTCGTCACCATGTCTGACTCCGTGCAGGTCGCGGTTCGCGACGCCACGACTGCACTGCTGGATGCCAATCTCGCCTCGGCGGAGCATGTGATCAGCGGTGACGTGCGGGTCGATGCGATGCACGACCAGCTCGAGACACGCTGTTTCACCCTGCTCGCCCGTCAGGCCCCGGTGGCCGGCGAGTTGCGCATCATCGTCGCGGCCATGCAGGTGATCGCGGATCTCGGGCGCACCGGTGACCTGGCGGCCCACATCGCCGAGACGGCGCGCCGGCGTTACCCGGAGAAGGCGGTGCCGGCAGTGCTGGAACCGACCTTCCGCCGGATGTCCCAGGTGGCCGAGGCGATGGTCGGCAAGGCCGGACGCACGCTCGCCGAGCGCGATCTGGAGGAGGCGCACAGTCTTCCCGACGACGACGAGGAGATGGACAAGCTGCGCAACGAGCAGTTCCGCACGCTCGTCTCCCCCGAATGGTCCGACGGTGTCGAGAAGGCGGTCGACGCGGCGCTGCTCGGCCGCTACTACGAACGCATCGCCGACCATGCGGTGGCGATGGGCCGGCGCATCATCTACATCATCACCGGGGACTCCCCCGAGGGCGGGAACTGGCCCACCACCTGAGCCCCGCTCGACCATGTCCGGACGGCCCGCCGGCAACGCCCGGGTGGCCGGACAGCACGGCGCCGCCAGCCCCACACTGGGAGCTGACGGCGCCGAACTGCCCGGTGTACACCGGCTCAGCCGGTGAACACCCTTGCCAGCGGCGGAAGAACTACTTCTTGCCCTGGCTGGCAACAGCCTTCTGCCCTGCGGCAGCGGCCTCGGGATCGAGGTAGCGGCCACCCTTGACGATCGGCTTGAAGTCATCGTCGAGCTCGTAGAACAGCGGGATGCCGGTCGGGATGTTCAGCCCGGAGATCGACGTGTCGTCGATCTCGTCGAGGTGCTTCACCAGGGCGCGCAGGGAATTGCCGTGTGCGGCCACCAGCACGGTCTTGCCGGTCTTGAGATCGGGAACGATGTCGGACTCCCAGTAGGGAAGCATCCGTGCCACGACGTCCTTGAGGCACTCGTGGAGCGGACGCTCGTCCTCGGGGATGTCGGCATAGCGCGGGTCGTTGAACTGGCTCCACTTGCCGTCCTTCTCGATCGCGGGCGGCGGCACGTCATAGCTGCGGCGCCATGCCATGAACTGCTCCTCGCCGTACTTCTCGCGGATCTCGGACTTGTTGAGCCCCTGCAGCGAGCCGTAGTGACGCTCGTTGAGGCGCCAGCTGCGGCGCACGGGGATCCAGTGCCGGTCACACCGGTCGAGTGCCAGGTAGGCCGTGTGGATGGCCCGGCGCAGCAGCGAGGTGTGCACGATGTCGGGGAGCAGGTTCTGCTCGGCGAGCAGCTCACCACCGCGCGCCGCCTCTCCCACACCCTTCTCGTTGAGATCGACGTCAACCCAGCCCGTGAACAGATTCTTGGAGTTCCATTCGCTCTCGCCGTGGCGGAGCAGGATCAGCCTGTAGGTCATGTCCCGAGTCTATCGAGCGGGCGCCGCCGGCCGCCCGGGGTTCGGCGCCCCGGCCGGCCGCGGTGGCAGTGGAATACTGCGGACATGACCGAGAATGCCCAGACTGCCCTCGTCACCGGTGCCTCGAGCGGCATCGGTGCGGCCACCGCCCGGCGCCTTGCCGCACTGGGCTTCCACGTGCTGTGTGCCGCCCGGCGCGCCGACCGGCTCGACGCGCTCGCCCGCGAGATCGGCGGCACCGCCATCGTCTGCGATGTCACGAGCGACAGCGACGTGGCCGCACTCGCCGACGCCGTGGGCGGGCATCTCGACGTGCTGGTGAACGATGCCGGCGGAGCCTTCGGCCAGGAACCGGTCGAGGAGACCGACCTGGACAAGTGGCGGGCCATGTACGAGATCAACGTGCTCGGCACCGTGCGGGTCACCAAGGCGCTCATCGGGCCGCTGGAGGCTGCCGAGGGCACGATCATGTTCGTCACCTCCACGGCGGCCGAATACCCCTATGTCGGCGGGGCCGGGTACTGCGGCGCGAAGGCGGCTGAGCGCAACATCGCCGGCGCGCTGCGGCTCGAGCTCGGCGGACGACCGATCCGGGTGCTGGAGATCTGCCCGGGCATGGTCAAGACCGAGGAGTTCAGCTCGGTGCGTTTCGGTGGCGACCGGGATGCGGCCGAGGAGGTCTACCGCGGTGTCGCGGAGCCACTGCTCGCCGAGGACATCGCCGACTGCATCGGCTGGGCCGTGACGCGGCCCTCCCACGTGAACATCGACCGGATGATCGTGCGTCCCCGCGCCCAGGTGAGCAACTACAAGGTCTACCGGGGCTGAACCCGGCACGGGCGGTCGCCCGGATCCGGACGCACGAAGGCCGGGACCCCGTCGGGGCCCCGGCCTTCGTCACCCAGCAGGATTCGTCAGCTGATCTTGATGAGTCCCTGACCACCCTGGACGGGCTGGCGAACCTCGACCAGGACCTTCTCGACCGAGCCGTCGCGCGGAGCGGTGATCTCGGTCTCCATCTTCATGGCCTCCAAGGTGCACACCACCTGTCCGGCCTTCACCTGGTCGCCCTCGGCGACCAGGATCTTCGAGACCGTGCCGGCCAGCGGCGCGGGGATCTCACCCTCGCCTGCGCTGGCGCCACCGGCGCCACCGGCAGAGGCGGCCGGTGCGGGACCACCGGCCCCACCACCGAACAGAATGGTTCCGAGCGGATTGCTCTGGGTCTTGTCGACATCGACATCGACGTCGTATGCGACGCCGTTGACGGTTACCTTCAGCTTCATGTCAGTCTCTCCGGATCAACGAATGGAATGGTTCTGAAGAGCCCTGCGACCCTGTCGGATCCAGTTCGGGCTCGGGGCGAAACGAATGGCCTGGACCGATCCGTCGTTGCCGAGAAAAGCGGACACCGCAGCCGAAATGGCGACCAGGACATCCTCGGGGATACCTGGGCTGCTTGCCTTGAGCGTGCTCACCTCGGACTCCAACTTCGCCAACCGCTTGTTCAGGGTGGCGATCATCAGGTCCTTGTCAGTGTCGGACATCTACTTGCTCCCTCCGATCAGCACGGCATGTTCCCGTGCTTCTTGGCCGGACGGGGCTGACGCTTGGTGGCGTACATCTCCAGAGCGGCGGCGATCCTGCGACGGGTGTCAGCGGGGTCGATCACATCGTCGACCTGGCCGCGAGCAGCGGCCACGTACGGCGTGTTGAAGGCGTTCGAGTATTCCTCGATCTTCTCGGCCCGCGTTGCGGCTGGGTCCTCGGCGGCCTTGATCTCCTTGCGGAAGATCACATTGGCGGCACCCTCGGCACCCATCACGGCGATCTCGGCGCTCGGCCACGCGAATGCGGCGTCGGCCCCGAGATCCTTGTTGCACATGGCCAGGTAGGAGCCGCCGTATGCCTTGCGGAGCACCACGGTGATCTTCGGCACGGTGGCCTCGGAGTAGGCGTAGAGCATCTTGGCGCCGTGGCGGATGATGCCGCCGTACTCCTGCTGGACACCCGGCAGGAAGCCGGGCACGTCGACGAGCTGCACGAGCGGGATGTTGAAGGCATCGCAGAAGCCGATGAACTCGGCCGCCTTGTCGGAGGCATTGATGTCGAGGCAGCCCGACATCACCTTCGGCTGGTTCGCCACGATGCCGACGCTGCGACCGTTGATCCGGGCGAATGCCGTGACGATGTTGGTCGCGTAACCGGCCTTCACCTCCAGGAAGTCACCCCAGTCGACGATCTTCGCGATGACATCGCGGATGTCGTAGCCCTTCTTGCCGTCCAGCGGGACGATCTCGCGCAGCTCCTCGCTCGGCGAGACGTCGTTGTTGGGGCTGACGAACTGGGCGTCCTCGGTGTTGTTCTGAGGGAGGAAGCTGAGCAGCTTCTTCGCGATGAGGATCGCCGCGTCGTCGTCCTCGGCAACGAAGTGGATGTTGCCGGAGGTGGTCATGTGGGCAACTGCACCGCCGAGCTCGTCGGCGGTCACCTGCTCACCGGTCACGGACTTGATCACCTGCGGGCCCGTGATGAACATGTGGGCCTGCTTGGTCATGATGATGAAGTCGGTCAGCGCCGGCGAGTAGGACGCGCCACCGGCGCACGGGCCGGCGATGATGGCGATCTGCGGCACCACCCCGGACAGCTTGACGTTCGCGAAGAACATCTTGCCGTAACCGGACAGCGAATCGATGCCCTCCTGGATCCGGGCGCCGCCCGAATCGTAGAAGAACAGGAAGGGCGTCCCGGTGAGCAGCGACTGCTCCATCGTCTCGACGACCTTCGTGGACTGGGTCTCGCCGGCGGAACCACCCATCACCGAGAAGTCCTGGGAGGCGACGTGCACCGGGCGACCGAAGATGGTGCCCGAGCCGGTCACCACGCCATCGGCCGGTACGACCGCCTTGTCCATCCCGAACAAGGTGGTGCGGTGCTTGCGGAAGGCACCCACCTCCTCGAACGAGTTCGCATCGAGAAGATTGTCGATGCGCTCGCGGGCGGTCTCCTTACCCTTGTCGTGCTGCTTCTGCAGACGGGCCTCGCCACCACCGAGTTCGACGGTGTGGTGCTGCTCGGCGAGCTGGCTCACCCGACCGTCCATCGTCTCGGCGAGCTTGATCACATTCTTGTCAGCCATGATTGGCAATCATCCTCACGCGGGCTCGACGGTCACTGCATGGCTGGTGCCACCGACCGTCACGTTGTAGCTGACCGGACCGGCGACAGCCGTCGACTTGGCGCCTTCGGACTCGGCCTTGAGCTGGGCATCGGTGAGCCCGACGTTCTTGGGGCCTTCGGCGCGGTGCTCGAAGAAGGTCGGAGCGACCCCCGGGAACAGCGCGTAGGTGAGGACGTCCTCGTCGGATCCGTTGAAGCCGGAGAGCTTGCTGGCCTCTGCGACCTGCTTGTCCCACTCGGGCTCGAGCAGATCGGCCGGACGGCAGGTGATCGGCTTCTTGCTGGTCTGCTTCTCGGCCAGGGCGATGATCTCGGCGTTGCGGGGTGCGGGGCTGGCGCCGTAGTACCCGAGCATGAGATCGGCGAACTCGCCGGTCATCCTCTTGTAGCGGCCCATCAGCACGTTGAACACGGCCTGGGTGCCGACGATCTGGCTGGACGGGGTGACCAGCGGCGGGTAGCCGGCATCCTTCTTGACGACCGGGACCTCGGCCATGACCTCTTCCATCCGGGCCTCGGCGCCCTGGGCGCGCAGCTGGGACTCCATGTTGGAGAGCATGCCGCCGGGGATCTGGGACTTGAAGATGTTGGTATTGACCAGCGTCTTGGACTCGAACTTCTTGTACTTCGGGCGAATCGCCTTGAAGTGGTCACGGATCTTGATGAGACGGTCCATGTCGAGCTTGGTCGTGTAACCGGTGCCCTCGAGCATCTCGACGACCGACTCGGTCGGGTTGTGCCCGGGCCCGAGCGACATGGAGGAGATCGCGGTGTCGACGACGTCGGCGCCGGCCTCGATCGCCTTCATCAGCGAGACCTCGGTGACGCCGGTGGTGGAGTGGCAGTGGACGTTGATCTGGACGTCCTTGCCATAGGTGTCCTTGATGCCCTTGACGATGTCATAGGCGGGCTGCGGCTTGAGCAGCGCGGCCATGTCCTTGAAGGCGATGGAGTCGGCGCCCATGTCGAGCAGCTGACCGGCCAGCTTCACATATCCCTCGGTGGTGTGCGCCGGGCTGATCGTGTAGCAGATCGTGCCCTGGGCATGCTTGCCGGCCTTCTTCACGGCGGCCATCGCGTGCTCCATGTTGCGCGGGTCGTTCATCGCGTCGAAGACGCGGAACACGTCCATGCCGTTCTCCGCCGACTTGTCGACGAAACGGTCCACAACCCCATCGTTGTAGTGACGGTAACCCAGGAGGTTCTGGCCACGCAGCAGCATCTGCAGGCGGCTGTTCGGCAGCAGCTTGCGGAAGGTGCGCAGTCGCTCCCAGGGATCCTCGTTGAGGAAGCGGATACAGCTGTCGTAGGTGGCGCCGCCCCAACACTCGACGGACCAGTAACCGGCCGCATCGATGTCGGCGCAGGCATCGACCATGTCTTCCATGGCCATACGGGTGGCAAACAGACTCTGATGGGCGTCACGAAGCACGAGCTCGGTGATACCGACCTCTCGTGGTTCGGAAACCTCAATTTCTCGCGGACTCATGGGGCCATCCTCCCACG
>JBAQVA010000036.1:0-17703 GCA_049297835.1 Propionibacterium sp. | reverse complement strand
ACCCAGGGGCAGGGCCCGCTGTTCGTCGAGGTGACCAGGCCCTTCGGCCACATCGTGATCACCGACGAGCCGGACGACGTCGACTTCTCGGCGATGCAGGGCAAGGCGCTCTCCTGGCACTGGGAGTTCATGTTCGCCCGGCCGGTCCACCACACCGCGGACCTGGTGCGCCAGCACGAGATCCTCGAGCGGATCGCCGAGCTCGTCGACGCCGGGACGCTGCGCACCACGCTCACGGAGGTGCTCGGTCCGGTGGACGCGGCGCACCTGCGGACCGCGCATGCCGAGATCGAAGCCGGACATGTCACGGGCAAGCTCGCGCTGAGCTGGCAGGACTGAGCTCCCGGCCACCCGGGTGCCGGCCACCGCGCGCGATCGGCAGCGCTCCGGCGACACCCGGGGCGGGGCAGCGCCCGTCGGCAGCGTCTCCGGCTGCTCCGCCGCTCAGCGCCCGTGCAGGAAGTCGCGCACCTCGTCGGCGCCGGCATAGGAGCGCTGGGCACCCACCCGCGTCGCGGCGAGTGCCGCCACCGCGCTGGCCAGTTCCGTGCCCCGGACCAGCGGGATCCTCGAGGCGAGCGCTGCGAGCACTGCCCCGGTGAAGGCGTCGCCGCACCCGGTGGTGTCCACCGGTCGGACCGGGAAGGCAGCCACGCGGTGCACCCGCCCCGCATCGAGGTGCCCCGCATCGAGGACGACGCATCCCCTCGCCCCGAGCGTGACGACAGCGCGGCCGACGCCGAGCCGGGCGAGCGCAGCGAGATCGTCCGCGCCCACCACATCCGCCCCCTCGGTGTCCGCGCCGCCCGCATCCGCTTCGCCCGCATCCGCACCGCGCCCGGTGAGCACCGCCAGTTCGTGCTCGTTCAGGACGAGCACATCGGTCAGCTCGACGAGCTCGGCCGGCAGCTCGCGCAGGGGCGAGGGGTTGAGCACCGTGGTGGACCCGGCCGCGCGCGCCGACCGCGCGGCGGCCAGCAGGGCCTCGTCGCCCACCTCCAGGCACATCCCCAGGACATCCGCATCCCGGACCACCGAGGCATGGGCCTCCACGTCCGCGCCGCTGAGGCTGCCGTTCGCCCCCGCGGAGACGACGATCGTGTCCTCGCCGTGCCCGTCCACGGTGATGAGTGCGGTCCCGGTGGCGATCTCGCGCCTCAGCACCGAACCGGTGCTGACGCCGGCATTCTCCAACGAGCCGATGAGCATCTCCCCGTGGGCGTCCCGGCCGACCGCTCCGAAGATCGCGGTGGGCACACCGAGCAGTGCGCTGGCCACCGCCTGGTTCGCGGACTTCCCGCCCGGCAGCACGCTGAGCGGACCGCCGCTGACCGTCTCCCCGGGACGGGGCAGCCGCGCGGTCTCCACCGTGAGGTCCGCATTCAGCGAGCCCACGACGGCCACCCGTCCGTGCAGGCGCCCGAGCACGTCGAGCGCGCGTTCCCGCAGCGGCCCATCGCCGCTGCGCCGCGGGTCCTGAACCGGGAGCGGCCGCTCCGACGGCCTGCTCGGGTTCACGAGGCCGCATCCTGCTGGACGCGCACCAGGGCGTCGCGGACGAGGGCCCAGAAGCGGGGGACGTCGAGGGTCGTCGCCACCCTGGTGTGGCAGTCCGGCGGTGGTGTCGACCTGAAGTCGGCCACCGTCATGCCATCGGTCAGCCGTCCGGCCAGCTCCACGTCGAGTGGCGCCGGAACGGTGGCGACGATGCCCGGGTCGATGCAGTAGGCGACGGCGCACGGGTCGTGCACCGGTGGCGCCGAGAATCCCCGGGCATGCTCGTAGGCGCGCCTGAAGAAGCCGAACAGGTCCAAGATCAACTCTGTGACCGGGCCGGGAACGCTGCCAAGATCATCGATCACCTCGTCGGTCGCGAGCGCCTGGTGGGTCAGGTCGAGCCCGACCATCGTCACCGGCCACGGTTCGTGGAAGACGATGTGCGCGGCCTCGGGGTCGGTGTGCACGTTGAACTCGGCGACAGGGGTGATGTTCCCGGTGTACTGGCCCCCGCCCATGAGCACGACCTCGCGCACGCGCGGCACGATGCGCGGTTCGAGCCGGGCGGCCAGGGCGATGTTGGTCAGCGGACCGGTCGGCACCAGCGTCAGCTCGCCGGGCGCGCTCGCCATGATCATGTCGATGATCAACTGCACGCCGTGGCGCGGGTCGAGTCGCACGGTGGGTTGTGGCAGCCGCACCCCGCCCAGCCCGGAGTCGCCGTGGATCTCTGCCGCCACCCGGGGCTGGCGGACCAGCGGACGCGCACAACCCGCCGAGATCGGGATCTGCGTCATGCCGAAGGCGGTGGCCAGCCCGAGCGCATTGCGGGTGACCTTGTCGAGGGTCTGGTTGCCGCCGACCGTGGTGACGCCCACGATCTCGATCTCGGGGCTGCCCTGCGCCAGCAGCATCGCCACCGCATCGTCGTGCCCAGGATCACAGTCCAGCAGGATCTTCCTCGTCATCGCCGTCCGTTCCACTCGCCCCGGCCCAAGATATCCGAGACGGCGGGGCAGCGGAACGGACGGATCCAGGTCGGCGTCCGCCCGGGATCACTCCTCGGCGACCAGGTCCTGGTAGTCGGGGTGCTTGTCGATCCATCCCTTGATGAAGGGGCAGCTCGGCACCACCTTGTGCGTCCCCTCCGAGCGGATGTCGTCGAGGGCGTGGCGGGCAAGCGCGCTGCCCACACCCTTCCCGCCGAAGGCGGGGTCGACCTCGGTGTGCGGAAGGACGATGACATCGTCCTTCACCTCGTACCTGACGAAGCCGGCGAGCGCGCCGTCGACGCGGGCCTCGTAGCGGGATTCCTTGTCGTTCCTGGTCACGCTGGTGTCACTCATCGGTTCCCCTTCGATCCATGTCGTGATGCGTGAAACTCCGTGCTCCGAGCCTAGGCGGACGGCTCACCCGGACAAGGGGACCGGGGTCTGCCGGCTCAGGCCAGCGTGCGCTCCAGCCGCCGGTCCGGGACGATCCACATCAGCGCCACGCCGACATAGCAACCCAGCGCGATGAGCACTCCCAGGTGGGCGGGCAGGAGATCGCCGAGCAGCGCCGCGAGGATGCCGATCGCGTAGAGGATCGGGGATGCCACCGCCTTCGTGTCATGGCCGACTGCGCGTCGCAGGCGCGAGTCCGGGTCGTGACTGCGCAACAGGACCCTCTCCAGCAGGGCGTAGGCGAGCGCGGCGACCAGCAGGTTGACCCCGTAGACGAGCACCGGGACGCGACTCAGGCCGGTGTCGTCCATCCAGCCGGTGGTGAAGGGGAACAGCGACAGCCAGAAGAGCAGGTGAAGGTTCGTCCACAGCACCCGGCCGTCGACCCGCTCGACCACCTGGAAGAGGTGATGGTGGTTCGTCCAGTAGATGCCGATGTAGGCGAAGCTGATGACATAGGTCAGCAGCGGCAGCCCTGCGGTGTGCACGAGATCCTCGAAGGAGGAGCCCTCGGGGGCGTGCAGTTCCAGGACCATGATCGTGATGATGATGGCGAGGACGCCATCGCTGAAGGCCTCGAGACGCGTACTCTTCACAGCCACCTCCGGGTGCTCACGTGCGGACGGTTCCGGGGCCTCGCTCAGCCGCGAGGCGCCTCGATGCTGACCTGCTGGCCGTCCCCGAGATCGATGACGGTGCCCAGGCCCACGACCACAGTGTCCCCGGAACCGAGACGGACCGGATCGTTGCCCACTTCGAAGACGATCGTCCCGTTGGTGGAATTCATGTCCGTGACCGCGATGTCCCACTCATGGGGTGCGACGCGCACGTGGGTACGACTGATGTCGTGGTGCGGGCTCTGCACCCGCAGCACCGCCGCGTCCTCGCCGGGCTGGGAGCGTGGTGCCCGGCCGATGAGCACCGGGCCGTCGAGCTGGATCACCTGCCCGCCCGAGGTGACGAGATCGGCGAGCAGGGGACGCTGGACCGGCTGCGGCGCCACATCGGGAACCGTCAGCCCGCAGACCCGGCACAGCCCGATGCCTGGGCGGTTCGGATGCCCGTTCGGGCAGAACTGGGCGAGAACGGAATCGGCCGTCGGCGGGGCGGCAAGGACCGGCTCGTCGGCGGACCTCCGCGACGGGCTGCTGGCCGGCTCGGGTTGCGGTTCGGGCTCCGGCTGGACCGCCGACTCGGGCTGGACCGCCGGCTCGGGCTGGGGCTCCCGCTGGGCCTGCGGCTCGGGCTGCGGTTCCCGCTGGACCTGCGATTCGGGCTCGGGCCCCCACTGGGCTGCCGGCTCCGACTCCCGTCCGGCTTGCGGCTGGACCGCCGGCTCTGGCTGCGGTTCCCGCTGAGCCTCCGGCTCCGACTCCGAGTCCGAAGCGTGCCAGGAGACCGGGGCGGCGTGGTCCTGCTCGCGGACCGGGGCCTGCTCGGGCCATTCGGCGGCCTCGCGGAGCTCGCCCGAGCGGCCGGGTTCCGAGGCGCCGGCAGATTCCGGCACCGGGCGCTCCCCGGAAAGCTCGGCAGCCGGATGCGGAGCGTCCTCGTCGGGTTTCTCCGCCTGTGCCGCGCTCGGCGCGCGTGGCTCCAGCTCGGGTTCGTCCCACCGCAATCCGGTACCTGGCAGGCTCGGGAGCGTCCCGGCAGCCGGCAGGGCCGGTTCCGGAGTGGCCGGCGGGAGGGGAATTGCCTGCTCGTCGAGCTCATCGGTGCCGGCCCGGTCACCACGTACACCGGTGGACCGGCTCGGCCCGGTCCTCGGCGCCAGCAGCTCGGTCTTCTCGTACATGAAGGCATCCGGGGCCGGGTGGTCACCGAGGTCGGTCTCGGAGGTCCACTCGCCCGGCATCCAGTCGGCCGCCTCATCGGCGTCGTCCGTCTGCTCGGGCTCCTGCTCGCCCGCGCGTCCGGAGTCGGCGTGTCCTGCCGACTCGGGCTGTTCGGTCTCCGCCGTTGCGGGAGCCTGCGGCAGATCATGTTCCGCGATCGGGGACGACCCGGGCTGTGGCGGCTCCGAGCCCTCGTCCGCCCGCGGGAGCTCGAGGGTGGGGGCACCCGAGTCCGGTGGTTCAGGGGCCGAGGGTTCCTGGGCCGGCTGGCGACTCGCCGCCGCGATCTGCTCGAGAACCTCCGGGGACGCGGCACTCCAGTCGCGATGATGACCGGCCGGCGTGGATGCCTCCTCGTCGGGGCTCGCCGTCCCGGGGGCAGGCGTCGTCACGACCGGCTCAGCGCCAGCGTCCGGATGGCTCTCGGCGGCGCCGCCACCCTCCTGCTCGGACGCACTCGCCGGCGTCTCCCCGCCCTGATCATCGACCGGCGAACTCCCGACCCGGGACCCGTCATCGACCGACTCATCAACTCCCTCGTCGCCTGCCTGATCCAGCCCACTCGACGAGGTCTCCCCGGCCCGATCATCGATCGGCGAACTCCCGACCCGGGACCCGTCATCGACCGGTTCATCGGCTCCCTCGTCGCCTGCCTGATCCGGCGCACCCGACGAGGTTTCCTCGGCCTGCGCGTCGGTCTCGGCCGGCACCGCGTCGTGCTCCTTGTCCCCGGTGGGCGCGGCTGCGTCGGCCCGGGAATCGGCCGGTTCTGTCTCGGTGACACCGCTCTCAGCCGGAGGCTCCCGGCCCTGATCGTCGGAGACACCCGTGCTCACCTGCTCGTCGGGCGCCGGCTCCCCGGGAGTCACCTCTTCGGTGGACTTGCTCTCGACCTCCGGCTCGTCGACCGGCGCATCTGCTGCACCGGCCGGCTCCTCCGGGGCAGTGGCGGCCGGTAACGGCGCGGCCGGAGGCGTATCCGCCTGGCCCCCCAGGGCGGCGATCGGCGCAGCGACTGCAGCCGCGCCCACTGCGGCAGCCGCCGGTGCGTCGTACAGGGAGTGCAGCAGAGCAGCACTGCGGGTCTTCCTCGGCGCATCCGCAGCAGCACTCGGCGCCGCCGCCGGTGCTGCGGCCTCGGCATCCGGGCGCAGCGCAAGTGTGAGCGAGGAGCACAGCGCCACCCCGAGCCCCAACGGCAGCAGCAGCGGATCGTTTCCTGCCGGCTCGCCGAATTCGACGCGCAGCAGGGCACCATGGCTGTCCACCTCGACGAAGTCGGTCCGGCCGGTCCCGTCGGCCAGCAGACCGGCGCGGCCCAGCTCGCGCACCTGGATCCGGCCGCGCAGCAGGCATCGGCTGAACCCGTCCGCGGCAACCGCCACCGCCAGGTCGGGCTGCGTGTCGAGGCCGTGCCTGGCCAGCGCCGCGAGCGCATCGTCGCGGCCGGCGGCTGCCTCCACGTCCGGCCACAGCGCCGCCATGACATCGGAGCTGCACTCTGGTGTGCGGCGGAGCACCACCACGACCCTCCTGCCCACGCACACCAGCCACTCGCCGGGTGCATAGCGGAGCCTCCATGCCCCGGTCCCCGAGGAGGAGGCCTGGGACCGTCCGTGTTCCTGGAAGCTCAGGTGGTCAGTCATGGCTCGTCCTCCTGTGGTTCATTGCTGTGCTGCTCGACACCCATTGTCCACTGTGGAGCTGACAGACGGCTCGCGCGCCGTCGCGGGCGCCTGCGCACCGGCCTGACGCCTCTGCCTCCGCCCGGGGGCCCGCCGGCCAGTCCGGGCGTGATCGCCGGACGACCTGCCGGCCCATTCCTCCACCCGGGCCCGCCGCAGGACATCCCGCGCCCAGCGCTCCTGCACGCGCCGTACCCAGGCCGCAGGCGCCCCGAAGACGCCGTGCCCCGGACGCGGCAGTGGCCCGCCACCGGGACGGGCCACTGCTTCGGTTCAACCGCCGACAAGGGCGATCAGTGCTTCTCCGCCTCCGCCAGCTTGGCCTTGGCCGCCGCGAACCGGGCGATCGGCACCCGGTAGGGGGAACAGGACACGTAGTCCAGGCCGATCTTCTGGAAGAAGGCGATCGAGTCGGGATCACCGCCGTGCTCACCGCAGACGCCGACGCTGAGCTGCGGATTCGCCGCGCGCCCCTTCTGGGTGCCCATGGCGACCAGCTGGCCGACCCCGTCCACGTCGATGCTCTGGAAGGGATCGCGCTTGACCACGCCCTCGGCCTCGTACCAGCCGAGGAAGCCGTTCTCGGCGTCGTCACGGCTGATGCCCAGGGTGGTCTGGGTGAGGTCATTCGTGCCGAAGCTGAAGAAGTCGGCGTACTCGGCGATCTGGTCGGCCACCAGCGCGGCGCGCGGCAGTTCGATCATGGTGCCCACCTTGTATGCGAGCGACTTGCCCGCCTTCTCCAGCTCGTCGTCAGCCGCCCGCACGACGATCTCGCGTTGGGTGGCGAGCTCCTGCTGCAGGTGGACCAGCGGGATCATGATCTGCAGCTCGACGGTCTCCCCCTCGCGCTCAAGCACGGCGAGGGCGGCCCGCACGATCGCCCGCGCCTGCATCTCGGGAATCTGCGGGTAGAGCATGCCCAGCCGGCAGCCACGGGTACCGAGCATCGGGTTCTGCTCGTGCAGCTTCTTCACCTGCGCCAGGAGCTGCTGCTCCTGGGCGAGTTCCGCCGGATCAGCGCCCTTGATCTCCATCTCCTGCACCTTGAGCGCCTGGGTGACCAGATCGGGCATGAACTCGTGCAGCGGCGGATCGAGCAGCCGCACCGTCACCGGCAGGCCCTTCATCGCGGTGAAGATCGCCTCGAAGTCGGACTGCTGCATCGGCAGGATCTTGTCCAGAGCCGTCTGCCGCTCCTCGTCGCTGTCGGCCAGGATCATCTCGTGCATCGCGGGCAGGCGTTCCTCACCGAAGAACATGTGCTCGGTGCGGCACAGCCCGATGCCCTCGGCCCCCAGCTCGCGCGCCTTCGCGGCGTCCGGGCCGTTGTCGGCGTTGGCCTCGACGCCCAGCTCGCGGATCTCGTCCGCCCAGCCGACGACATTGAGGAAGTCCGCGTTCATCCGCGGCGGGATGAGCGTGAGGGCCTCGTCGAAGACCTCGCCGGTGGAGCCGTTGAGGGTGATCGTGTCGCCCTCGTGGACGACCTTGCCGCCGACGCTGAGGGTCTTCGCCTCGGTGTCGATCTTGATGTCGGTGGCGCCTGCGACGCAGGGCTTGCCGAAACCACGGGCGACCACCGCGGCGTGGCTCGTCATGCCGCCGTGGGCGGTGAGCACACCCTGGGACTGCAGGACGCCGTGGATGTCATCGGGGGTGGTCTCGAAACGGATCAGCACGACCGGGTCACCGGCCGCGCCCTTCTCGGCGGCGGTGTCGGCATCGAAGACGGCCGCGCCGACGGCAGCGCCGGGACTTGCGGGCAGGCCCTTGGTGATCGGCTGCGCGGTGTTGCTCGGGTCGATGGCCGGATGCAGGAGTTGATCGAGCTGCTCGGGCTCGATGCGCCGGACGGCCTCCTCCTTGTCGATCACGCCCTCGGAGACCAGGTCGGAGGCCACCTTCAGAGCGGCTGCCGCGGTGCGCTTGCCGTTGCGCGTCTGCAGCATGTAGAGCTTGCCGTTCTCGATGGTGAACTCCATGTCCTGCATGTCGCGGTAGTGGGCCTCCATCTTGTGCATGGTGTCCACGAGCTGGTGGTAGGCCTCCGGCAGGATCCCCTCCATCTCCTCCAGGGGACGCGGGGTGCGGATGCCGGCCACCACGTCCTCGCCCTGGGCGTTGGTGAGGAACTCGCCGTACAGGGCCTTCTCACCGGTGGACGGATTGCGGGTGAAGCAGACGCCGGTCGCCGAGGTCTCGCCGCGATTGCCGAAGACCATCTGCATGACATTGACGGCGGTGCCGAGGTCGTCGGAGATGTGGTTGGCCTTGCGGTAGACCTTCGCGCGCGGGTTCTGCCAGCTGCGGAAGACCGCCTCGACGGCGCGGATGAGCTGCTCGCGAGGATCGGAGGGCCATTCGCCGCCGAGCGCCTCGTTGCTGATCTGCTTGAACTCGGCGGTGAGCTCCTTCAGGTCATCGGTGCTCAGGTCGGTGTCCTGGGCAACTCCCCGGCGCTCCTTCATGGCCGTCAGCGCATCCTCGTACGCGTGGCCCGACAGCCCCTCGACGACCTCGCCGTACATCTGGATGAATCGGCGGTAACAGTCCCAGGCGAAGCGCTCGTTCTGGGCCTCCTCGGCGACGGCCTGCACGGACTCGTCCGAGATGCCGAGGTTGAGGATGGTGTCCATCATGCCGGGCATCGAGACCACGGCCCCGGAACGCACGGAGACGAGCAGCGGCTTGGTGGAGGCCCCCAGGGTGCGGCCGGTGCGCTGCTCGAAGCGGGTGAGCGCGTCGTCGATCTGCTCGCGAAGGCTCGAGGGCCACTCGCCGTTGTTGCGCATCGTCTCCACGCAGGCCTGCGTGGTGACGGTGAAACCATCTGGGACGGGCACCCCGAGGCGTGTCATCTCGGCGACGCCTGCGCCCTTGCCGCCGAGCAGCGGCTTCATGCTCGCATCGCCCTCTGACAGATCGTATGTGTACTTCTCGCTCACTTCTGCACTCTCCTTTGACGGGCAGTTCGGGCGGGCGGGGCGAACCCACCCGTACGCGAGATGGCCGCAGCTTCGGGGCCATCCGTACAGCCGTGTTCAGTTGTGGAACCACCGGCACGCAACCACTGTGTCGCGCGGTTCTGATTCTTGTCTGTTCACTGCATCGTCTCAAGTCCGACGGGGGTTCCGGGCGGATTCGCGACGATCAGCCATCGGCTCTTCGTGAGTGCGCCCCGCTGTCAGGGCCTGATCTTCATGCTCCCCGCCGGCCGGCGCAGATGCGCGCCGACCCTGTGCGCCCGGTCCTCGACGATCTCGATCACCCGCGCGGCAGCCTCCTCCAGGGCCAGGCCGGTGGTGTCGATGACCGGACAGCCCAGGCTGCGCTGCACGGCACCCACCTCGTCCAGTTCGTCGTAGATCTTGGCGAGATCGGAGTAGCCGGCCTTCGTGCCGAAACCGCCCATGCCCTTGAGGCGACGGGTGCGGATCTGCAGCAGCCGCTCGGCGTCGATGGTCAGGCCGACGATGCGCCAGCGGTCGACGGCGCGCAGCTGCTCGGGCGGCTCGATCCCCGGCACGATCGGCACGTTCACGGTCTTGTACCCGGCGTACCCCAGATAGATGGACAGCGGCGTCTTGCCGGAGCGCGAGGCCCCCACCAGGCAGATGTCGCACTCCCGCAGCGAGTCCGGCATCACCCCGTCGTCATTGCGCACGGCGAACTCCATCGCGCTGATCCGGTCGAAGTAGTCCGCCTCCACGCCGACGGGGCGCATCGGGACCTCGTCGGCACCGCGTCCGGCGGCCTGCCCGAGGGCCGCCAGGGCGTCGCCCATGAGATCGGCACAGGGGATCGACTTGTCCTCGCAGTAGCGCTGCACCATGCCCCGCATCTCGGCGTTGACAAGGGTGAAGAAGATGACCCGCCGGGACTGGCCGGCGCTGGGGTCGGCGGTCGCGTTGATGTCGTCGAAGACCTCGAGCAGTTGCTTCGGATCCCGCACCCGAGGGTGTCGCACGATGGCGAACCTGGTGTCGGGGAACTGGACGCGCGCGGCGCGCGCCAACCGCGCTGCCGTCTCACCCGACGAGTCGGCAATGACGTGGATCTCCAACGGAACGGCAGCCATCCATCGACTGTAGCGAGCGCGCCGCGCCGCTGGCTCCGACCCCTGGACCGGCCCGGGGGTCGGTGATGCCCATCCAGAACAGGCGGGCGCACGGCCTGGGCGTGCCGAAAGTGCCGCAAGTCCACGAATTCGCGCCCGAGAGCGGCCGAATTGCAGACTTCGGGTAGAAAAAGCACGCTCTCGGCCGCAGACACGGGCCGGGCCGCACCTCGGCAGACACCGGGGCCCGGGGCTCATGCGCCGGACGGCGGCCTCAGGCCCCGGACAGCAGGCTCAAGAGCCCGGACGGCGGCCTCAGACCCCGACCCGCAGCCAGCGCCCGGAGCGGGCGCGGAGCGCCAGCGTCACACCGCGCGCGAGCAGGAAGCCGCCGTAGGCGATCCACAGCCACACCAGCCCCGCCCGGTAGTGGTCGACCAGCACGAGCATCGGCAGGTGGACGGCCACGACTACCAGGCCGGCCAGAGCGAGGAAGCGGGTGTCGCCGGCTCCGATGAGCACGCCGTCGAGCACGAAGACCGCCGAGGCCAGCGGCTGCAGGCAGGCAATCACCACCAGCGCCCCCATCAGCAGCGCTTCCAGTGCCGGATCGGGAGTGAACAGGGCGATGACGAGCGGCCGGACAGCGATGAGCACGAGCCCGACGAGAACCGCCTGGGCACAGCCCCAGCCGAGCGCCCGGACCATGACCGTCCGCGCACCGCCGGCATCCCCCGCACCCAGGTGCCGCGCCACCAGCGCCTGGCAGGCGATGGCCAGCGCGTCCAGGGCGAAGGCGATGAAGGTCCACAACGAGTTGGCCACCTGGTGGGCGGCCAGGACATGGGAGCCGAGATGGCTGGCGACCACCGTCGTCGCGGTGAGCGAGACCCACAGTCCCGCGGTCCGCACCACCAGCCAGCCGCCGTGCGCCGCGGCCTCCCCCATGCCGCGCAGGCTCGGCAGCAGGGTGGCTCCGCTCCTTCGGGCACGCCGGGCGATCACCGCGACGAGGACCACCGCCGAGCACGCCTGGGCAGTGGCGGTGGCAGTGGCAGAGCCGCGGATCCCCATCCCGAAGCCGTAGATGAGCAGGGCATCCAGGGCGATGTTGGTGAAGTTCACCCCGATCGCCACCACGAGCGGAGCCCGGGCGTCCTGCAGCCCTCGCAGCAGGCCGGTGGAGGCGAGCACGACGAGCTGGAAGGGCAGCCCGAGCACGACGAAGCGCAGATAGCCCACGGCCTGGGCCGCCACCTCCGGGTTCGGCCGGTACCAGCCGATGATCACCGGGGCCCACCAGATGATCAACGCGGCGAGCACCGCGCCGAGGAGCAGACCGAGCGCCATGCCGTCGCGTCCGGCATCGAAGGCACCCCGGTCGTCGCCGCCTCCCACCCGCCGGGCCACCACCGAGGTCGTCGAGTAGGCGAGGAAGACGCACAGCCCGGTCACCACGCCCAGCACATTGGCACCCAGCCCGAGCCCGGCCAGCGGGATCGACCCGACATGCCCGATGAAGGCAGTGTCGGCGAGCACCAGGAGCGGTTCGGTGATCAGGGTCGCGAAGGTCGGGACGGCCAGCGCCAGCAGTTCGCGGTCATTGCGCGTCCACAGCTTCACGGGCAGGAACGCTAACATCGCGCGGCTCCCAGGTGACAGCATCGCCCGCTGCCGGGACAATCGGGGGCATGGACCCCATCGAACGCATCATCGTCGAGCAGTCACCCCAGAGCGCACGCCACCTGTTGGTCATCGACGACCCAGGGCTCGCCGAGGCCGCTCAGGAGGTCGCGGGGCGGGTCAGCATCTGGTGCGACGACAGCCGTGACGCCGAACTGGTGCCCGAGGGCCTGCTCGTCGACACCCTCGACGGGAACACCCTGGACGGCGTCGACCTGGTCTGGTTGAGACTGCCCAAGGCCCTCAGCGCGCTCGACGAGTACGCCGAGTTGATCTCCGCCCACGCCGACGAGAACGTGCAGCTCATCGCGGCGGCCCGGATCAAGAACCTCACGAGGTCGATGAACGAGGTGCTCGCCAAACACTTCACCGGGGTCTCCGCCTCGCTGGGCAAGAACAAGTGCCGCGCCCTTCGCGCCGCCGGCGCCCGGCGCAGCACCCCCAGCTGGCCGCGCGAGCGCGTGCACCCCGATCTCGGTGTCGGCGTCATCGCCCACGGCGCCGTCTTCGCCACCAACAAGGTCGACGACGGCACCCGGCTCCTCGCCGGCCGCTGCGCCGAACTGCACGGGGAGGTGCTCGTCGACTACGGCTGCGGCTCGGGGATCCTCGCCACGCTGCTGGCAAAGGCGAACCGCTCCTCACAGGTCTACGGGATCGACACCAGCTGGGCCGCGGTGGACTCGACCCGGATCACCGCCGAGGCGAACGGGCAGCAGGTGGACGCGCACTGGAGCGACCGCCTGGAGGGCCTGGACGACGACTCGGTCGACGTCGTAGTGATGAACCCGCCCTTCCACCGCGGCATCGCGAAGGACTCCGAGCCCGCGCTCGAGATGTTCTCCGAAGCCGGGCGCGTGCTGCGTCCCGGTGGGCAGCTGTGGTGCGTCTACAACTCGCACCTGCCCTGGAAGGCCAGGCTCACCCAGAGCGTCGGCCCGACCAGCGTGCAGGAACAGAACCCCTTCTACACGGTGACCTGTTCGGTGGCCCGTGGCACGGTGGAGTCATGAACGCTGTTCCCGCAGCCGGCATCGACCTGGTCCACGGCATCGCGGCAGGTCCGGTCGCCATCCCCCAGCTCGGCTTCGGCACCTACAAGATCGCCCCGCAGGACACAGAACGCGCCGTCCTCACCGCCGTCGAGCTCGGTTGTCGGCACATCGACACGGCCGAGATGTACGGCAACGAGGCCGAGGTGGGTCGCGCCCTCGCGCACTGCGGCGTGCCCCGCGAGCAGCTGTTCGTCACGTCCAAGCTGGACAACGTCAATCACGAGCCGGCGGCGGCCCGCAGGGCCTTCGGCCAGACCCTGGACGCGCTCGGCCTGGAGGTCCTCGACCTCTTCCTCGTGCACTGGCCGATGGCCGCCACGACCGATCTGGTCGCCACCTGGCAGACCATGATCGAATTCCTCCGCTCCGGGCGGGTCCGTGCGATCGGCGTCTCGAACTACCAGCCCGAGCACCTGCGCACGATCATCGAGGCCACCGGCGTCACCCCCGCGGTGAACCAGATCGAGATCCACCCCTACCTCACCCAGGATCCGCTGCGCACGGTGCACCGACGCCACGGCATCGTCACCGAGGCGTGGTCACCGCTGGGACGGGGCAAGCTGCTCCACGACGCCACGATCGAGTCCGTCGCCCGCGAGGTCGGTCGCAGCACCGCCCAGGTCGTGCTGCGCTGGCACCTGCAGCGCGGCGAGGTCGTCTTCCCCAAGTCCGTCCATCCGGAACGGATCGCCGAGAACACCCGCCTGTTCGACTTCCGGCTCAGCGACGACCAGCTGGCCCGCATCACCGCGCTGAACCGCGACGAGCGGTTCGGCAGCAACCCCGACCTGGTGCAGGGCGCGAAATGACCGCGAGGCCCCCCAGAAGCGGGAAACCACGTTGTCAGCGAGAAGTCCCAGGTTAGAATCGGCTCGGACGACGGCCGTCCCACGCAGCTGACCCGGCAACGATGCCGCAGATCGAGATGCCGCGCGTGCACAGATTGGACAGGGCTCTCCGATGAACAGCACTCACCCCAGGTCGTCGAGCACTCCGGACGAGACCGCCCCCACGCCCTGCAGCCTGGCCGACAGGATCAAGCGGCTCATCATCGAGGACGGCCTGGGGCCCGGGGATCCGGTGCCGCCGGAGCCGGAGCTCGGTGCCCGGCTGGGTGTGAGCCGCTCCTCGGTCCGCGAGGCGATTCGGGCGCTGACCGCACTCGACATCGTCGAGGTCACCCACGGGACCGGCACGAAGGTGGGCGCGCTCGATCTGCGCCCGATGGTCCAGAACCTGCTGTTCCGCGCCGAGGTGCGTCCCGGGGACGCGGTGAGCAGGCTGCGCGAGGTGGTCGACGTCCGTCTCACCCTCGACCTCGGCCAGGCCGACCGGGTGGTCACCGAGCTCACGGGCACCCACGACGAGACCCTCGCCGGGCTCGCCGCCGAGATGGAGGAGCTCAACGATCGCGGGCAACCCTTCGCCGAGCAGGACCGCCTCTTCCACGGGCTGCTCGTGCCGCAGTCGGCCGGCCATCTCATCAACGATCTGATGCAGGCCTTCTTCGACGTCCACACCACGCTGCTCGCCGAGCTCGACGTGCCGCCGGACGAGGAGTTCCACGAGACGGTGGCCGCACACGGCGCGATGCTCAGGGCCGCCGAGCGCGGCGACATCGCCGCCTACCGCGATGCCGTGGAGAGCCACTACCAGCCGCTGGTGCGGGCGCTGGACTCCTGGGCCACCGGCTCCTGGATCTGAGAGCCCGACCGAGCACTCCCGACCGGGCTCTCAGTCACGCTCGCGGTGACGCCGGGCGCGCCGGTTGCTCACCTGGTGTTTCGTCCACTGGCGCGCCGACAGGCTGGTGAGCGCGAAGACCACCAGCACATCGGCGGTCATCCGGATCAGCGAGAAGGCGCTGGGCACCTCGCGGACCAGGGCATGGCCGAGTTCGACGCTCAACGACGCGGTCACCATGACGAGCAGCACGAGTCTGGCGAGGTTCACTCCCTGGAAGACGGCCACTGCAAAGGCGATCATCGCCGCGACCCACACGAGCAGGGCGATGACCAGGAAGATGACCAGCGACTGGCGCGAGGATCCCGCCTCGGCAAGGGTCTGCGGGAAGTCCTGCCGCAGCACGATCACGGCGTTGACGAGTTGCACGGCGATGCTCACCAGAGTGACGAGGAAGGCGATCGCCACCGAGAGCGGCCGGCGTCCGACATCCTCGAGGACCGCCATCTGCTCCTCGCGTTCCCCCGCCCAGGGAACCTCCACCGAGCTCACGTCGACGATCGGGAGCGCCCCGTCGGTGTGCACGGCGTCCCCGCCGCCGTTGCGCGAGTGGTAGCCGGTGGAGAAGTTCTCGATGAGATCGACCGAGACCTTCGAGGGCCCCTTCTGCAGGGTGCCGATGATGTGGTCGCGTTCCACGTCGATGTCGGCGGCGATCTTGTGCGTCACCTGGAAGGTGAACAGGGACAGGCCCACCGCGCGGTCGTAGGTGCCCGCGGCAAGCCATTCGACCCGGCGCCCGCCGGGCAGCAGCCACCCTGGCGGGCAGTGCCAGAAGCGCACGTGATGGCGCTTGGACGGGTTGCCGGCGACCTCCTGCTGGTAGGCGAAGTCCTGCATGCGCCCGAAGAGGAACAGCGGGCTGACCGGGGCGTGCGCATAGCTGCGACGCAGCAGTGCGGAGCTGACGATCCGCAGCGCGGACGCCAGGTTGACCGGGTCCGCCTCGACCCAGCCGGCCTGCTCCATCGCCTCCCGGATCTGGTCGCCCTCGCCGACCAGGGCGAGGTTCACCGGGTCGCCGAGCAGGCCGTCGCCGGTCTGCGTGCGTCCGATGAAGTAGTCGGGCACGTACAGGGTGGTGAGGATCCGGTGGATGCGGGGCAGCGCCAGATAGGCTAGGACGAGGTAGAAGACGAGGAGATAGGCCAGATCCGCCCAGCTGCTGACGCCCTTGCGCAGGACCACGGCGGCGAGCAGCAGCGAGAGCACCGCGGCCGCGATGAACAGGCTGTCCTCCAGCAGTCCGCCGGCCCGCCAACGGCTCAGGCGCACCGGCCGCTCGTTGATCAGCACTGGTTCACCATGGCTCGTCACAGATGTGCCTCAGGTTCGGGGACGGGGGAATGTCGCTCTGGCACCAACTGTCTCACGCCGTCAGCGCACGCGCTGTGAGTGCGCGGCGCTCGGCTGCGGATGATCACGGCGGAGCCATCGGCTTCCCGCGTGACACCGTCGCTCGCTAGCCTGTTCCCCATGCCTCGTTTCGAGCCCTTCGCCGCACTGCGATACGCCCCGTCAGTCGACCTCGACCGGGTCATCGCACCGCCCTACGACGTGATCAACGACGACGACGTCGAGGCGCTGGAAGATCGCGACGAGCACAACATCTCGTGGCTCGATGATCCGCGGGGCGGTGACGACCGCTACGAACTCGCCGCCACGACCCTCGAGCGCTGGGTGCGCGAGGGCGTCCTGGTCGAGGACGACCGGCCGAGCCTCACGATCTACCGGATGGCCTTCACCGATGCCACCGGCACCGACCGGGTGATCTCCGGGGTGCTGGGCGGCCTGGAGGTCGTCGACGAGGGCGCCGGCGGGGTGCTGCCGCACGAGCACACCACCAAGAAGGCCGTCACCGACCGGCTCGACCTCACCCGGGCCACCGGCACGAATCTGTCCCCGGTGTGGGGGCTCTCGCTGGCCGAGGGGCTCACCGGCGTCCTCACCCCGCCCGGGGAGCCGATCGGCTCGGTAACCGTGGAGGGCGTGCACCATTCCGTGGAGCGGGTCACCGATCCTGCCCGGATCGCCGCCATCCAGTCGGTCCTGGCGGCCGACGACGTGCTGCTCGCCGACGGGCACCACCGCTATTCCATCTCGCGCACCTATCGCGACGAGGTGCGCGCCGCGACCGGACGCACCGACACCGCGGCCGAGTTCACGTTGGCCTTCGTCAACGAGCTGGTCGAGCACCAGCTCTCCATCGAGGCGATCCACCGCCTGGTGGACGCGATCAGCTTCGACGAGCTCTCGTCGGCGCTGGCCCGCAGCTTCCGGATCGTCGCGCTGGACGGGCCACTCGAGCCGTCGACCCTCGCCCGGATGGTCGAGCTGGGCAGGCTCGTGCTGCTCGCGCCCGACGGCTCGGCGAGCTGGCTCATCCCCCTGCCGGGTGCCTTCGACGACGTGCGTGCGCTGGACGGCGCCTGGCTGGAGAAGGCGCTGGCCGGCACCGGCGCGGCCGTCACCTACCAGCACGGGCTCGACGAGATGAAGCGGGAGGTCGCCTCGCACTCCGGCGGAATCCTCATCCGGCCCACCGGTCTGGACGAGATCATGCGCACCGCCCGGGAGGGGCTGCTGATGCCCCCGAAGTCCACCTTCTTCACCCCGAAACTGCGCACCGGCTTCGCCATTCGCCGCACCGGCGCGATCTGAGCACGGGGCGCCACGAGGCCTCCCGGCGCGGGTGCAGGC
>JBAQVA010000035.1:0-2875 GCA_049297835.1 Propionibacterium sp. | reverse complement strand
CGCTCGCGGTGGGAGCGCCCATCACGCTGGGCAGCTCCCGACCGGTCGATGACGGCTGCGCGTGCTGCGGACCGGAGGAGACCGGCTCGTCGCGTCGTCGGCCCCCGGTCGTCGACGAGGGCGATGCCTGCTGCGGCCCCGATCCTGCCCGCCAGGGATCTGACGACGAGGACGACGTCCGCCCGCCCTGGTGGCGGGACAAGGCCCTGCTGCCGTCCGCGATCGCGGGCGTCTTCCTCCTGGCCGGCTTCGTGCTGGACCTGTCAGGCCGGCACACAGCTGGGCTCATTGCCCAGTGGGTGGCGCTGCTGGCCGGCGCGTCGACCTTCGTCCCGGGTGCGTTGCGGCGTCTGGCGCGCCGCCGGCTCGGCGTCGGCCTGCTGATGACGATCGCCGCGGTCGGTGCAGTCCTGCTCGGCCATGTCGAGGAGGCGGGTGCCCTGGCCTTCCTGTTCTCCCTGTCGGAGGCGCTCGAGGACCGGGCAATGGATCGCGCCAAGGAGGGTCTGCGCGCTCTGCTGTCGCTGATTCCCGAGACGGTGAGGTTGTCGCGTCCGGGTGGTGACGTCACCGTTCCGGTCACCGAGGTGCGCGAGCACGACGTCCTGGTGGTCGGAGCGGGGGAGCGGGTCGCCACTGACGGGACTGTCAGTCAGGGGCGTTCCAGCGTCGACACCTCGGCGGTCACCGGCGAGTCGATCCCGGTGGAGATCGGCCCGGGGGACGCGGTGCCGGCCGGAGCGGTGAACGGCTCGGGTTCGCTCCTGGTGGAGGCGACGGCGGACGGCCGGGACAACTCCCTGACCCAGATCGTCGCCCTGGTCGAACAGGCGCACGCCCGGAAGGGCGAACGCGCCAGGATGGCCGACCGGATCGCGCGGCCGTTGGTGCCGACGGTGCTGGTCGTCGCCGCGCTCATCGTGGTCTTCGGTGTCGTCATCGGGGATCCGGCCACCTGGATCGAACGGGCCCTGGTGGTGCTGGTCGCGGCCTCCCCGTGTGCCCTGGCGATTGCCGTGCCCGTGACCGTGATCAGCGCGATCGGCTCGGCATCCAAGTTCGGGGTGATCATCAAGTCCGGTGCCGCATTCGAGCAGTTCGGCACCATTCGCACCGTCGCATTCGACAAGACCGGCACTCTCACGCGCAACCAGCCCCGCGTCGCCCAGGTGCAGACCGCTCCCGGGGTCAGCCGCGAGGAGGTCCTCGCGTGGGCTGCGGCCGTGGAGTCCACCAGCACCCATCCCCTGGCGGCGGCCGTGCTCTCGGCTGCGCCGGAGACCGCGCCAGCCGACGATGTGATCGAGGATGCCGGACACGGTATCACCGGCCGGATCGGCTCGCGATCGATCCGCTTGGGGAACCCGCGCTGGATCGACCCGGTCGGATTCGAGCGTGACGTCGAGTCGATGTCCGAGGCCGGAATGACCGTCGTGGTCGTCGAGTCGGACGGGCAGGTCGCCGGTCTGATCGGAGTGCGCGACGAGCTGCGGGCCGAGGCGGCGGAGACGATTCGGCTCCTGGACGAGCAGGGGATCGGTGCCGTCATGCTCACCGGTGACAACGCTCGGACGGCCAACGCGCTGGCGAAGCAGGCGGGGATCGGCGATGTCCGTGCCGAGCAGCTGCCTGCCGACAAGGCGCGGGCGGTCGAGGATCTCGCCCGGACCAGCCCGACCGCCATGGTCGGCGACGGCATCAACGACGCTCCTGCCCTGGCGACCGCGTCCATCGGGATCGCCATGGGTGCCACGGGATCGGCGGCGGCCGTCGAATCGGCGGACGTGGCGTTCACCGGTCATGACCTGCGGCTCATCCCTGCCGCGCTGGCCCATGCCCGGCGCGGGCGGCGGATCATGACCGTCAACATCGGGCTGGCCCTGGCCATCATCACCGTGCTGTTCCCGCTGGCCCTGTTCGGGGTCCTGGGTCTGGCCGGGGTGGTCCTCGTGCACGAGGTGGCGGAGGTCGTCGTCATCCTCAACGGCATCCGGGCTGCGCAGCGACCGGGGCAGGTCGGATCCGTGCTCGCCACGGCACCCGTGGACGTCAGCAGCCCCGGCCGCCAGGATGATGGATCACTCTTGCGGTGGGAGCACCAACATCAGGGGTGATCCATCCTTGTGGACGGGGGCGGAGCTGACGGGCGCGAGCCGTCGTCCTGCTCGGGACGACGATGCGGTGAGTCACCGCGCGCCGTGGTGAGGAACTGGCGGAGTGCCTGTCGGCTGGCGGTCAGACAGGCAATCTTGGAGTCGAGCTCGGAGATCTGCTCGGCGACCATGCCTGCGAGGATGTCGTCACAGCGGCTCGTCCATGGGCTCGCACCGGATTGCCGGTCCAGGACGATCTTGATGAATCGGGTCGGTACTCCTGAAGTGCTGAGATCCCTGATCGTGGCGATCTGTCTGATGTCGCCGTCGGTGTAGTCGCGATATCCGTTGGAATGGCGCCCGGGGTTCAGGAGTCCTTGCTGCTCGTAGTAGCGCAGCATGCGGCTCGTGACGCCCGTGCGATCGGTCACCTCGCCAATCCTCATGTGTCCCCCGATCTGCTCGGAGCTGGCTCCGATGGAGCTTGACATTGACAGTGATGTCAATGTTTAGCCTAACTCCATGACTGGTTCGTCCACCGCGGCAAGGGCTCGCGACCGGCGATTGGCGGGGTCCTCGCCGGTCCTCGCGGTACTCACCGCCGCGACCTTCTGGACGGTCACCGCCGAGATGCTGCCCTCGGGTCTGCTGCCGCTCATGAGCCAGGACCTCGGTGTGTCCAGTAGTGCGATCGGGACGATGGTCAGCGCCTGGGCGATCACCATCGCTGTCGTCGGGACACCGCTGGTTCGCCTCACCCTGCGGTTCTCACGCGCTGGCTT
>JBAQVA010000034.1:0-2647 GCA_049297835.1 Propionibacterium sp. | reverse complement strand
GGGAGGTTGTGAACGGGTGAGGTAGCGAAGACCTCCGGGCAGGATGTGGGTTACCACACTCACTCTCCTGACCACGGAGGTCTTCGTGACTCACGCTAACGCACCCTTGACACCGGAAGGGCGTCGTCGTCTTGCTGTTCTCGTCGTGGAACAGGGCTGGTCGTTGCGGCGGCGCTGGGCGTCCCCGCGGCGGTCTTCTCGGTCCTCGGCCTCGAAGACCTCAGCAAGCGCCTCCAAGTCGGCCTGGAGGGTGTCCTTGGGGTGCTGCTGCGTCATGACGGTCCCTCCTGAGGTGGGTTTGCGCTACGGGGTGCTATCGAGCGTAGACACACACGTGTTCGAGGAGGTTCTCACCGGCCTGTGAAGCGGTCATAAAGCCGACGCAGCGCGGACCGCTCCGCAGGCAAAGGTTCCGGCACTGTTGAACGAGGCTTTGTCCTGGGCCCGCGCTGGTCGAGGATGTCACGAACCTCGGAAGCAGGACGGCCCGCCGTGTTTCCGAGCCGTTGGATGTAGGTCCCGGACCTATTCATCTCGGCGACTTCCTTCTTGATGTCACGAAGCGCGGAAGCGACATGGTGGATGTTGTACACGTCGGGCTGCATGGCCCCCGCCATCGCGTTGAGGTCCACTACTCCTGAGTCCCGGTGATCAGGCTTGCCCTTCTTCGCGGCGACGGTGCCTTCGTCGTACTCAACCGAGTAATCGTGACTGGTCGGCAGGTCCGACCTCCCTGAGTTCAGGCGTTCGTCCATGGCGTCGTAGAACGTGCGCAACTCCTGACCTGGAGCAAGCATCGGAATGGGTTCTCTTAACCACCGCACTTCGCTGATGGGGGCTCCGGGCGTTTCGTTGGCCCGGACAGGCTCTGGGGTCAAACTGACCTTGACGTTGTACGCAGGGCGTTGCCCGATGTTTCGGATTACCAGGTCCATGACCCGCCAGCCGATTGGCGACGGCTCCGCAGTCACGATGATGTACGGGCGAGTTTCTTCTCGCTGGGCGGCCCGGGCGATCTGCACCTGGTTCCGGGCGTATAAGGCAGCGGCGATGGCTACCAGAAGGAGTCCAGCGGTCAGCAGGGTGTAGTAGGCAGTCCAGCCCGTGGCCGACAGGCCCCAGAAAGTGTCATCCATCGTGTGACCCCTTCATGGAGACGCCCCGGCCACTCTCGCCACGATGCCCACACCCAGGAGGACCAGGGTGAGGTAGACGGGGGCGATTGACCAAGACCTCCATACGGACGGTCCGGGCAGCAACCTTTCCAGCCACTCGGGCGCACCCTTCCAGCCCCCTGTCTCGTCACGGGTGAACCTGGCTGGCAACGCCTCGGTGCTGAGAGTGAACGCCTGAATATGGGGGTCTCCCTCGGCAACTGCCCTATACAGGCAGCGATAGCGCTTCTCCTGCCTGAGGTAGTTGGCGTCCAGATAGGCGAACAGCAGCGTCGCTCCGACCCCCAGCAAGGCCACGGATTCGGCGTTCTGCGTCAGCGCATAGCCGTAAGCAGCAGTCACCACCGGCAAGAGCCACGTCTTGGCCGTGGAAGACGCGGCGGACATGCGGGTGACGATGGCTTGGATGAAGTCGAGGTGCTTGCGAGTGTCCTCAGGGTCACGCTGCGGCGGCTTGGGTTCACACATCGTCGCGGAGTCTTCTGCACGCCTCACGCACGGCCCCAAGCGCATGGTCCTTCTCTGCCTCGCTGTAGTCCGTATCCTCCGGCCAGATCGGTCCCATCGCATCGCCGTCCCAGCGAGGCACGAGGTGCACGTGGAGGTGAAACACGGTCTGGGTCGCCGCCTCTCCGCTGGACTGGATGACGTTGAGCCCCTCGGGGTGGAGCGCCTCGCGGATCGCCCCGGCGAGCCGAACTGTTGCGCGGGCGAGATGAGCCGCCGTTTCCTCGGAGAGTGACCAGATGTCCGGAACGTGCTTTCGTGGCACGACCATGGTGTGGCCGAGAACGGCGGGCTCGGTCGGGAAGAAGGCGACGACGTGCTCGTCCCGGTAGACCTCGCGGGCGTCTGGGTCATCCCGCTGGACGATCTCGCAGAATGGGCAGTCAGGCTCGTACGTAGGCATTCTGAACCAGTTTCGGAAGGGCAGCCTTGATGTCCGCATATACGGACTGGCTGTCCCAGCCGCTTGGGTTGTACGGCTGGATGAAGTCTGCGATGGTTCCTCCGCCCTGCAACGACACCTGTGCGAAGGGGTCGGGTCCTGCGCTCGCCGTGCGCTGGTTCTGGTCCTTCAGTCCGTGGATGCGCACGCCGCATAGCGGGATGTAGTTGTCCCAGGCGTAGGCGATTTCCTTTCGAACCCATGGCCTGTTCGCGGTACCGGAGCCCACGAGAACGACCACGGCGTCCTTGCCCGCCATCTGCTTCTTGATCCATCGCCAGATGGCATCCTCGCCCTGTCGCTTGACGCTCTCCCAGTCCTGGGAGTCGAGGACCGGTTGGCCCTCGATGACGCCCATCGACTTGATGGTGTTAACACGCCACCAATCGTTGTCGTTGCAGCAAGGGCCAACCGCTGCCTTACACGCCGCCGCCGGCCGGTCTGTTCCCGGACGTGCGGGAGTCGGCCGACGACTGACCACACGACACGCAAAGAGGGACCGCACCTGGTGGGTGCGGTCCCT
>JBAQVA010000033.1:0-5068 GCA_049297835.1 Propionibacterium sp. | reverse complement strand
GAAGGACATCTGGTCCAGACCCACCTGCGGGGCATCGGCGGCAGGCAGCAGTCGCAGCGGATCCTTCAGCGTGCTCGGCTTCGCGGCGTCGGAGCTGGCCGCGAGGCAGGGCAGCACGGACGCCCTGACCGGGCTGGTGCGCACCGGGATGCCGTTCTCCAAGGCGATGGTGTTCGTCACCTCGTGGCTCGGTTGCTCATTGCAGGCCTGGCTCTGGCGGATCAGCCGGGTGGTGGTGATCGTCGCCCCCGAGACGGTGAGGCTCTTGGTGGAGTTGCCGCAGTTCTTGTCGTCGGTGATCGGGTAGTTGAGCTGGTGCGCGGTGCGGGTGGACGGGTCCCACAGCCAGACGTAGGCGTAATGCCAGTAGTCAGTGCCCTTTCCGGTGGTCAGCCAGGCAACCGCGTCCTCGTATCCGTCACCGTTGAGATCGGTGTACTGGGTGGGGTTCCCCTGGCTGGCGGCGTCCACCTTCCACCAGGCCGAGCCCGATGCCGGGCTGGAATTCGATCCGGGCTTCAGCGTCGTGCCGGTCTGGGCGTCGTACCAGGCGGCATTCGCGAAGTCGAAGTGCTCGATCCCCTTGGGGCCGCTGAGGTCCGCCGAGGGGGTGCTCGACTGGCTCGACGTCGATCCGCCCGGTGCCGCAGCGCATCCCGTGAACGCCAGGACGATGAGCGTGAGCAGTGCGGAGACCAGACGGGTACGGCGGATCATGTGCCCAGACTAGGGCGTGGGCAGTTCCGATCGGGGCTGCCGCCTCGTCACTGGAGTGTCGCGAATCCGCACCCGTCCGGGGTGCGGGCGCCGCCGTCCAGCGTCACGAGAAGGGATTGTGGTTCCCATCGCTGTGGAATGCTGGGTGGAGGCAACGAAGGGACGAGGATGGCGACGGGGACCGGAAGAGAACTGCGAATCGGGTTCGTGTCCTTGCACAGTTCTCCCGTTGCCACGCCGGGCAGCGCCGACGCCGGAGGGATGAATGTCGTCGAGCTCAACTCGGCGCTCGCCCTTGCGAGGGCCGGTCACCACGTGGACCTCATCGCCCGCCGCGATGATCCGGCGTCCCCCCAACAGGTGCAGGTCGCCGAGGGTGTGCGGCTGCTCAACCTGGACGCCGGGCCCGCCCGTCCGGTGGCGAAGAGCCGCTCCGAGGCCCTCATCGAACCCTTCCGCGCGGCCATGTCGAAACTGCCCGCCGACTACGACATCATCCACTCCCACCACTGGTTCAGCGGCGTCGCGGCCCTGCCGATCGCCCAGGCCTGGGGCGTGCCGCACGTGCAGAGCTTCCACTCCGTCTCCGCACCGCCCGGGTCCCGCTCGCTGTCAGAGGGCGAGCCGCCCGAGTCCGGCGGCCGGGTCGCCGGCGAGGCGCATGTCTCGGCCCACTCGGACCTGGTTGTCGCGGTGAGCAGGGCCGAGCGGCAGACCGTCCACGAGCGCTACGGTCGCCTGCTGTCCGCGATCGACGTGGTCACCCCGGGCGTGAACCTGGAGCTCTTCCGCCCGTTGGGCCCCGGTGAGAGACGCTGGAGCTGGGGCGGCGAGCGGCCCTATCTGCTGTGCGCCGCGCGTCCCCAGCCGCTCAAGGGGCCCGACCTCGCGCTGCGGATGCTCGCCGTGATCCCCGCCGAGCGCCGCCCGCACCTGGTTCTGGCGGGCGAGCCCTCCCAGGACTTCGCCGCCTACGGCGAGACGCTGCACCGGATGGTCGACGAGCTGGGGCTGGTGGACGATGTCACCTTCCTCGGCTCGCAGAGCAGGGAGTCCCTGGCGATGATGCTGCGCGGCTCGTCGGCGCTGCTCAACCCCAGTTTCTCGGAGACCTTCGGTCTCATCTGCCTTGAGGCAGAGGCCAGTGGACGCCCGGTGATCGCCTCCCGGGTGGGCGGCCTGCCGGAATCCGTGGTGGACGGCAGCACCGGCTTCCTGGTCGATGATCGCGAGCCGGCAACCTGGGCACGGGCCGTCGAGCGCCTGCTTGACGATTCGGCCCTGCACACCCGGATGTCGCGAGCGGCGCGGTTGTTCGCCGAGCAGCACTCCTGGGAGGCGTCCGCTGCGGTTCTGGAGGCCAGCTACCGGCGGATCCTCGACCGGGATACCGCGTCACAACCGGCGGCGACCGCCGGGGAGAGGCAGACACGATGAGCACGACCGAGGGCGCACACCGCGCAGACGGAGCGCGCGCGGTCCGGCCGGCCGGGAGCGCCAACGGCGGAACGGCTGCGGCCGACGCCCTGGTCGAGCGGGTCCTGGCGAGCCCCCGGGGTCTGTCGGTGCTCGTCGTGCATGCCCACCCCGACGATGACACGTTGTCCACCGGACCGCTGCTCGCCTGGCTGGCTAGGCATGGCGCGGACGTCGGCCTGGTCACCTGTTGCCGCGGCGAGCGCGGTGAGATCGTCCCGGGGGCGCTTCCCGAGGGAGCCGGCGACCACGAGCTGGTCGAGGCCCGCGAAGGCGAACTCGACGCTGCCTGCCGCGCGCTGGGCGTCCGGCGTCACTGGTTCCTCGGCAAGTCGCCCTGGCGGGTGCCCGGCCGGGCCGAGCGGCACTACGAGGACTCCGGGATGCGCTGGGTGACCCCGACCGTGGCCGGGCCCGCTGAGGATGCCGGCGAGCTGTCGTTGTCGCGCTCACCGATCGAGGAGGAGCTGGCGGATCTGCTCGCCGGGCTCGACCGGACGACCCCGGATGTCGTGCTCAGCTACGACGACGGGGGCGGCTACGGCCATCCCGATCATGTGCGCGTCCACCAGGTCGTGCAGCGGGCCGCCGCCGCACGTGACCTGCCGTTCGTGCAGGTCGTCTCCAACGATGACGTGCCGGGAGCGGTCACCAGTGGAGCGCGCTGGTTCGGGACGGACGAGCCCGCGGTGGCCGATGCCGTGCTGACCGCGCTGCACTGCTACCGCACCCAGCTCACCGTGGTCGGCGGGGACGCGGACCCGCACATCCGGCACGTGGGCGGCCAGCGGCAGGAGATCCCGCGGCGAGTCGGTCTGGTGGGCTGAGCGCTGCACCACCGCGTCGTCAGGCCCTCGTCAGGCCCTCGGCCTGGTTGTCAGTCGCGTCCGTAGATGTCGCGGGTGTAGACCTTCGCCGCCACGTCAGCGAGCTCCGGTGCCCGCCGGTTGCTCACGATGACGTCGGCGCGTGAGGTGAAGTCGTGGAGATCGCGCACCACTTCGGAGCGGAAGAATTCGTCGTCCTCGAGGGTGGGCTCGAAGACGATCACCTCGACGCCCTTGGCCTTGATCCGCTTCATGATGCCCTGGATGGCCGAGGAGCGGAAGTTGTCCGAGCCGGCCTTCATGACGAGACGGTAGATTCCGACGACCCCCGGTTTGCGCGCGAGGATGTCGGTGGCGATGAAGTCCTTGCGGGTGGTGTTGGCGTCCACGACGGCCGAGATGAGGTCCTGTGGCACCTGCGCGTAGTTGGCGAGCAGCTGCTTGGTGTCCTTCGGCAGGCAGTATCCGCCGTAGCCGAACGAGGGATTGTTGTAGTACTGGCCGATCCGGGGGTCGAGCCCGACGCCCTCGATGATGCGGGCCGTGTCCAGGCCACGGACGGCGGCGTAGGTGTCGAGTTCGTTGAAGTAGGCGACCCGAAGCGCGAGATAGGTGTTGGCGAACAGCTTGACCGCCTCCGCCTCGGTGGAGGGCATCAGCAGCACCGGCACGTCCTCGGCCAGCGCGCCCTGGGCCATCAACCCGGAGAAGAGCTTCCCGGCCGCACCCTCGTCCCCGACGATGATCCGGGAGGGGTACTGGTTGTCGCGCAGGGCGTGGCCCTCGCGCAGGAACTCGGGCGCGAACAGGATCGTCGCGCCGGGGTGGGCCCGGCGCATCTCTTCGGTGAAGCCCACCGGGATGGTGGACTTGATGACGATCACGGTGTCCAGGGAGCGGCTCGTCACCTCGCTGATGACGCTCTCGACCGAACGGGTGTCGAACAGATTCGTCACCGTGTCGTAGTTGGTCGGGGTGGCGATGACGACCACCTCGGGGTGGGCGTAGGCGAGCTCCGGATCGCTTGTCGGCCGCAACGACAGGCCACCGGCCGCCAGCGCCTGTTCCAGCTCAGCGTCAACGATCGGGGAGACGCCGTGCGCCACCTTCTCGATCCTGGCGGCGTCGATGTCCATGAGGACGACATCGTTGTGGGTGGACAGCAGGACGGCATTCGACAGCCCGACATATCCGGCACCGACGACAGTGATCTGCATTGCGCTCCTCGTGGGGGAATCCGCTGGGAGCATATCGAAGGGGAGTGTCGTGGAGATGAACGGCCACAATGGTGGTGGGCACTTCGCCCAGTTCTCGGTTTCCTTCTCCATGTCGCGCCAGGCGCGGCGCAATGTGAAGGACGCGGCGTCATGTCCCGCCGTCGCTGGCACATGACGCCGCGCCTGGTATCGGTGACGCCACGTCTGGTGTCGGGGCCAGGCGAATCGGTCGATGCCACGACAGGCGTGCCGGGGCGCCCCAGGAACTGGTGAATGGCGATCGTCGGTGGGAGGTGGGCGATGAAGGCGACGCGGACCGGGGTCGATCTCGTGTTCGACGGGCAGTGCGGCTTCTGCACGCGCTGCGTGCTGTGGATCCAGCGGCTCGACCGGCACCACCGCGTCACGCTGCACCCCTTCCAGCGCGCCGGGGTGCGTCAGCGTTTCGGGTTGTCCGAGCGGCAGGTGAGCTCCGCCGTCTGGGCATTCGGGGGTGGGCAGCGTCGTTCGGGCGCGGGCGCGATCAACATGGTCCTCGACGCGGCGCTCGGCATCCGGATCTTCACCGCGATCTGGCGCGTCCCCGGGATCCGGCAGCTGCAGGAGGCCCTCTACGGCTGGGTGGCCGCGCACCGATCGGCCATGCCGGGAACGGGTCCCTGGTGCGTCACGCATCCAGGCGACTGCGATCCAGCTGCCGGCGTGGGGTCCTGCTCAGGCCGGTGATCCGTCGCCGATGATCTGTCACGGGGCCCTCCCCGGGCGCGGTCCCCGGAGACGATCTGGCGCGCGACCAGGACCTGGGAGCGGTCAGATCAGAAGAGCTCGTCC
>JBAQVA010000032.1:0-19802 GCA_049297835.1 Propionibacterium sp. | reverse complement strand
GACCCCCACGCCGACACCGACGTCCCCGTCCCCGACGAGCACCCCCACGCCCTCGGGCACCCCCTCGAGCCCGCGCACGCCCACCCCCACGGGCGGCTCGTCGTCGTGAGCGGGTGCCAGGCACCGGGCGTAGGATCCACATTCCACACGGAGGCGGGAGAATGACCACGTGAGCAGTGACGACCAGGCACCCGGTGCCGGACCGGCGGACCCCGACGGCACCACCCCCGCACCCCAGGAGCGGACAGCAGCCATGCCCGCCCAGCCGGCCGAGGAGACCCCCATCGCCGAGCTGGACAATGGCCGCTACCAGCTCGTCGAGCGGGTGGGAGCCGGATCGATCGGCCAGGTCTGGCGTGCCCGGGATCTCACCCTGCAGCGCGAGGTCGCGATCAAGACCGTCAACCTGGCCACCAGCGCCGACCCCAGCACCGAGGCCCGCTTCCGTCGCGAAGCCGTGGCGACGGCCGGCCTGGACCACCCCAATGTGGTGCAGATCTACGACTCGGGCGTCGACGGGCACACTGCCTTCCTCGTCATGGAGTTCCTGCGCGGGCCGAATCTGCAGACCCTGGTCAACCGCGAAGGCCCGATTCCCTTCGACGAGGCCGTTCCGCTGCTGGCCCAGGTAGCGGCCGGTCTCGGCGCAGCGCACGCGATCGGCGTCACCCACCGCGACGTGAAGCCGGCCAACGTGGTGCTCGACTCGGACAGCCTGCAGGCCACCCCGAAGCTCGTCGACTTCGGCATCGCCCGGCTCAACGACCAGGGCGCCACCGCCCTGACGAGCACCATGACCGCCATCGGCTCCGCTGCGTACATGTCCCCCGAGCAGGCCTCCGGGGAACGTGTGAACTCGGCTTCTGACATCTACTCACTCGGCTGTCTGATGACCACCGTCGTCACCGGGCACCCCCCGTTCCCCGGGGAGTCCCCGATCGCCGTGGCCCGGGCGCAGGTCTACGACACGCCCACTCCGCTGAGCCAGCTGCGGGCCGACTGCCCGCCGGCACTGGACGCCCTCGTGGCGGCCCTGCTGGCGAAGGATCCGGCCGCCCGCCCGGATGCCAAGCAGACCGAGGACGCGCTGCGTGCGATCGCCGCCGATCCCGCTGCACCCCCCACCATCCAGCGGCCGACGGTGCCACCGGAGGCCAACTCGCTGACCCGCGAGATGCCTCCCACCGTGGTCGACCAGAGCGCCCGCAGTGAGGGGACGAGCACGACGTCGACCCTCCCGGGCTCGCTGGTGCCGACCACACTGCAGACCGGCGAGCTGTCGGGCACCAGCCCGGGTGCTGGCTCCGCCACCGGTCCCCTGCCGGCCCCGGCCACCAGGAAGAAGTCCTCCGGCCGTGTCCGGCGCATCGTGGTCGCGGTCGTCGTGCTGCTGGTGCTGGCCGCCGCCGTGTGGCTCGCCTGGTCCCAGGGGCGGCGCGGCGTCAGCGCCACGCCGTCGAGCACCGTGACGATGACGGAGACCCATTCGGCCAGCGCGACCGCCAGCTCGGCCTCCGGCACCGAGACGTCGACGGACACCTCCCAGGCCACGTCCTCGCAGTCCGATGACACCCAGCCCAGCTCGACCGCGACCGACACGTCACAGGCCCAGGCGACCGATACTGCGACGGGTGGCCAGCCGGGTGCCACGGCCACGGCCACCACCGCGCCGCAGGACACCGGCTCGGCGGAGGAGTCGACCACGGCCCCGCAGACGACCACGAGCTCCACCACGGCGACGACCACGGGGCCGACGCAGCAGAGCGGGAGCGTCGTGGATTCCCGGCCGTCCACGACATCGACCGACACCACCGGCCAGAATTCCTGAGCAACCCGGCAGCGGGCCCGGCGAGGTCGAGGGGCGCAGGCCCGCTCAGCCGACCGGGATCGGTGCCCGGCCCGGCGCTCTCACAGGTCGCGGTGCGCCGGGGCGCCGGCCCGGGCTGCGAAGCCCTTGGTGGTGCCATATCCGGCGCGGGCGAAGGCCGCACCGACCGCGTCCATCACCTGTTCCGACTGCCCGGTGGGCACGACTGCCAGGATGCACCCCCCGAACCCTCCGCCGACCAGCCGCGCCCCCCAGGCGCCGGTGGCCAGCGCGGTGTCGACGGCCAGGTCGATCTGGGGAAGGCTGACCTCCAGGTCGTCCCGCATCGACAGGTGGGCGGCCGTCATGCCCTCCCCGACGGCGTGCCAGTCCCCCCGCTCGAGCGCATCGGCCATCGCGACGGCGCGAGCGTTCTCACTCACCACGTGCCGCAGCCTGCGGGCCAGGGTGGCGTCCGAGAGCCGCGTCATGGCCTGCCCGAGGCCATCGGTGCCGATACGGCGCAGTGAGTCCACGCCGAGCAGCGCCGCGATGCGATCGCATTCGGCGTGCCGGTTGCCGAAATGGCCCGACGAGAGCGAGTGGCGGGTCCCGGTGTCGATGATGAGCACCTCGACGCCGGCCTCGTGCGGACGGTAGGGAACCGGCCGCAGCTCACCGGTGAGGAAATCGATGAGCAACGCGTGGCCGCGCTGGCCGCGCAACGCGGAGGTCTGGTCGACGCCTCCGGTGGGCGCCTGGGCGATGACGTTCTCGGCGGTCTGGCAGATGGCGGCGAGCCGGGCACGCCCGGCGTCGTCGGCGAGCAGACCCAGGGTGAACAGGTCCGAGGCGGCCGCCGCCACCGAGCACTCCAACGCGGCCGAGCTGGACAGCCCCGCACCGATGAGCAGATCGGAGCCGACGAGTATGTCCACGCCGCGCACCTGGTGCCCGGACTGGCGCAGCGCCCACAGCGTTCCGGCGGCGTAGCTGCCCCAGCCGCCGGGATTGCTTGCGCTCACCTCGCCGAGGTGCAGGTCGACATCGCCCTCGACCTCCAGTGAGGTGAGCCTCACCCTGTCGTCGCGCCTGGCGCGGGCGGCGACGAAGGTGCGCCGGTCGAGGGGCACCGGCAGGCAGAACCCCCGGTTGTAGTCGGTGTGCTCGCCCACCAGGTTGAACCGGCCGGGCGCCGACCAGACTCCCTGGGGCGCCAGTCCGTAGTGACGTTCGAAGGCTGCGCGGATCGTCTGGGGCCTCACCTCAGCGTCGCCGCCCGGTGCCGAACAGTGAGCGGACGATCTCGCGTCCGGCCGAACGGGCGAACTGCCGGAAGGCCGGCGAGCCCACGACCTCTTCCACGATGTTCTTCTCCTTGGGATTCGCGCGCACAGGACGCGGCTGTTCGCCGGCACGCTCGGGACGCGGCTGGGCGACCGGTTGCGGGACGCCAGTTCCGGAGGCGGCATTCCTGGCCTCCTGCTCGGCCCGGGCTCCGGCGGCCAGCCGGGCCGCCAGGATCTCCTGGGCGGACTCGCGGTTGAGCTGATGGGCGTACTTCGCCTCGAGCGGGCTCGCCGCCACCATCGCGGCCAGCCGATCGGGCGCCACCGCCCCCATCCGGGAGCGCGGCGCGAAGATCCGCGTCCAGGCGACGGGAGTGGGCGCGCCGTCCGGATCCATCACGGTGACGACCGCCTGCCCGATGCCCAGGCCCTGGATGACCTCGGCGAGTTCGTATCCGCTCCTGGGGTAGGTGTCCACGGTGGCGCGCAGCGCCTTGGACTCCTTGGGCGTGTGGGCGCGGAGCTGGTGCTGGATGCGGCTGCCGAGCTGGGCGAGCACGTCCTCGGGCACGTCGGTGGGCTGCTGGGTGATGAAGAAGACGCCGACCCCCTTGGACCTCACCAGCCGAACCGTGCGGGTGATCTGCTCGAGGAAGGCCTTGCTCGCACCGTCGAAGAGCAGGTGCGCCTCGTCGAAGAAGAAGACCAGCCGGGGCCTGTCCTGGTCGCCGACCTCCGGGAGGTCGTGGTACAGGTCGGCGAGCAGCCACATGAGGAAGGTGCTGAACAGCGCCGGGCGGTCCTGCAGGTTCGGCAGTTCGAGCACCGAGACGATGCCGGCGCCACTCGCGTCGGTGCGCAGCAGGTCTGCCGTGTCGAACTCGGGTTCGCCGAAGAAGACGTCGCCGCCCTGGGCCGAGAGGTTGACGATGGCGCGCAGGATGACGCCTGCGGTGGCGGTGGAGACGCCGCCGATGTCCTTCAGCTCGGCCTTGCCGGCGTCACCGGTGAGGTATTTCAGCAGCTCGCTGAGATCCACCAGGTCGACCAGCGGGAGGCCGGCGCGGTCGGCGTAGGAGAACAACAGGCCCAGCGTCGACTCCTGGGTCTCGTTGAGCCCGAGCACCTTCGCCAGGAGCAGCGGGCCGAAGGCGCTGATCGTGGAGCGCAGCGGGGTGCCACTGCCCTGCCCGCCGAGCGCGAAGAATTGGGTGGGGGCCGCGGCGGGCCGCCAGTCCTGGCCGTTCCGGGCCGTCCGCTCGGCCAGCTTGGGCGAGCCTTCGCCGGCTTCGGCGAGGCCGGACAGGTCCCCCTTGATGTCCGCCGCGAAGACCGGGATGCCGGCGGCGCTGCACGACTCGGCGAGCAGCTGGAGGGTGATCGTCTTGCCGGTTCCGGTGGCGCCCGCCACCAGCCCGTGCCTGCTGAGCATGGCCAGCGGGATGCGGATCCGAGCGTCCGGCACGGGCTCCCCGCCGTCGCTCAGCACTCCGAGATCGATCGAGGGCTGTTCGAAGGTGTAGCCCTTGCGGATCTCGTCCACCATGGCGGATCCGCCGCTCTCGCCGTCAACCATGAGGACTACTTTCTCACACCACCGGTCACGGCCCCGGCATCCACACCTGACCCGGCGGCTCAGGCGGCCGTGTTCACGACCTTGCGCAGTGAGGGCACCTTGCGTCGCAGCTGGCTCTCCAGGCGATGGTGCATGGTGATCACCGCCGCGGGGCAGCCGCGGCAGGCGCCGTGCATCCGGACCGTCACGACGCCGTCCTCGACGCCGACGAGTTCGATGCGGCCGCCGTGGGCGGTGGCGATCCCCCCGACCGGCCCGTCGATGAGCTCGCAGGCGCACAGCCTCAGCACGTCGTCGGGGCCGAGCCGACGGGCATCTGCGCCGCCGCTCCACTCCTGCGTGTGCGCCAGCGCGGTGACCAGGCCGTGACGCACCCGGGCACCCTCACGCCGCCAGTCGTGGCCCGGCCGCAGGGTGATGTCCAGCGAGTCCGCGTTCACCCGGACCTCGTCGATCACCTCGGACAGCAGGCCGTCCAGACCGGGCGCGCCGACCAGCGTGCCCGCGAAGGGCATCGGGATGTGACAGACCACCCAGCGCAGCGTGGCGGCGTCGTCGGTGCGCTCGGGGTGCACCGAGATCACCTGGTTCCCGGCAGTGCTCATGTGAACAGGCTCACGACGACATGCCCGAGGAAGGCCGCGATCCAGGCCAGCACGAACATGTATCCGAAGGCGGTGAGTGGCCATCGCCAGGTGCCCGTCTCGCGTCTCATCACCGCCATGGTCGACATGCACTGCAGGGCGAAGGCGAAGAAGAGCATGAGCGAGACGATGGTGGCCGTCGTGAAGACCTTCTGGCCCTGGTTCGGGCCGTCGGTGAAGGTCCACGAGGACACGCTCTGCGCCACCGCCGTGTGGTCCTCGGGGTCGGTGGCGGCAGCCATCTGGCCCAGCGTGGAGACCGACACCTCGCGGGCCGCCAGCGAGCCGATGAGCGCGACGTTGATCCGCCAGTCGAAGCCCAGCGGCTCGAAGACCGGCTCGACCGCCTTGCCCATGTGGGCCGCGATCGAGTGCTCCATCGTGTAGGAGGTGACCGCCACCGAGTCGGTGGGATCGACGCCGGCCGACTGGAGCTCCTGGGGCGAACGCCCCGGGATGGCGGTCAGCGCCCAGATGACGATCGAGACGCCGAGGATGATGGTGCCCGCCTTGCGGATGTATGCCTTGGTGGGCTCCCACATGGCCAGCGCGATCGACTTCGGGCGCGGCAGCCGGTAGGGCGGCAGCTCCATGTAGAAGGGCAGCAGGGGCCCGGAACGGTCGGTGATCTTCTTGACCACCCACGAGGCCGTCATCGCGGAGACCCCGCCGAGCACGTACAGGAGGAACATCACGATGCCCTGCATGCTCACCGGTCCCAGCCTCGACCCGGAGGGAACCAGCATTCCGACGAGCAGCACGTAGACGGGCAGCCGGGCGGAGCAGGTGGCCAGCGGGACGCCCAGCATGGTGGCGATCCGGTCCTTCGAGGAGGGAATCGTCCGGGTCGCCATGACGCCCGGGATCGCGCAGGCGAAGCTGGACAGCACGGCCACGAAGGCCCTGCCCTCGAGCCCGGCGCGGCTCATGACCTTGTCCATGAGGAAGGCGGCGCGCGACATGTAGCCCACCGAGTCGAGCACGGCGAGCAGGAAGAACATCAGCACCATCTGCGGGACGAAGGTGAGGACGGTGCCCACGCCGCCGATGATCCCGTTGACGAGCAGGCCGGAGAGCAGGCTGTTCGTCACCACCCCGCCGAGCCAGTCCCCCAGTGCGCCGAGCAGATTCGTGATCGCATCCTGGAAGGGTGCAGCCCAGGTGAACAGGGCCTGGAAGAAGACGAACATCACGACGAAGAAGATGACCGAGCCGTAGACCGGGTGCAGCAGGAGCCTGTCGATCCGCTGGGTGCGCGAGTCCGGCACCGGCGCCTGGAAGCCTGCGCTGTCGAGCACCGAGTCGACCCAGCCGGCCAGCTCGTTGGGGTCCTCGGGGGGATCGATCGGCGGCACCGACCAGTTCTTCCAGTCCGCGATGAGATGGCGCAGCTCACCGAGCCCGACGCCGCGATTCGCGATGACGGTGACGACCGGGATGCCGAGCGCCTGGCTCAGGGCCTGGGTGTCGATGCTTCCGCCGCGCCGGCGCAGCTCATCGGCCATCGTGAGCACCATCGCCGTCGGCATCTGCTTCTGGAGGACCTCGGCCAGCAGGAGCAGGCCACGGCGCAGGGCGGTCGAATCGGCGACCACGAGCAGGCCGTCAGGGGATTCGATGCCCTTGACATTGCCGCCGAGCAGATCCGCGACGACCTGCTCGTCCGGGGAGATCGGATTGAGCGAGTAGCAGCCGGGCAGGTCCTCGATGCCGTAGTGGGCGCCCTTGATCTGGCACACCCCGTAGGTGCGCGAGACGGTGACGCCCGGGTAGTTCCCGGTCTTGGCATGCAGCCCGGTGAGCCCGTTGAAGATCGAGGTCTTCCCGCCGTTGGGCGAGCCGATGAGGGCGATGCGCGGTTGGCGTTCCCGGACCGAGGTGTCGCCGCCGTGGGTGAGGGAGACGGACTCCTGCGCTGTCATGTCGTTCCCTTCGTTGCCTGTTCTCGTGTCACAGGCCTTCAGGCGGCCAGCGAGCCGACGACATTGATCCGGCTGACGCTCACGAGCAACGCCTGGGCCTCGCGCAGACACATGTCGACGTCACAGATCCGGAAGACCATCGGCCCCTTGAAGGGCGCGCGGCGCACCAGCGAGACCTCACGGCCACGGGTGAAACCCAGCAGGTGCATTCGATGACAGATGGAGGGATCTCCACCCCCGACATCGGTGATCACTGCGCGTTCACCGGAACGCAGACCGCTCAGCTTGATGACCGCTTCATCGGTCGATGCCACGCTGGAAGCCATGCCCGTTCCCCTCACCCGTTGACGGTGCCCGGTCGACCCGAACAACCCCACGATAACTAAGGTAAGCCTCAGCTTCTCCATCGGGGTACCCCTGGTGCCGAGTTCTCAGAGGATTTATTCCCGATCCCGCACATTTTCTCCCCGGGGCAGGACGGGCGGGCATCGGCGCGACCGGGCCGGCCCGTCATCGCACCACGTTGCCCCATGCGAGGCGGCGCGGCAGGTGCTCACATCTTCAGTTCGGGCTCGTGACTGCAGTGCGCCGCCGGCTCCAGCTGGATCGTCGAGTGCGTCACCGAGACGTCGAAGTGGGTCGCCAGGCAGGTCTGCAACTGGTCGAGGACCTCCGGGGCGTGCCCGTCCCAGAAGCACTCGTCCCGCAGCACGACGTGGGCCGTCACGGTGGGCAGGCCCGTCGCGATGAGGGAGGCATGCAGGTCCTGCACCTCAAGGACATGAGGGGTCTCGAGGAAGTGCCTGCGCACGCTGTCCAGGTCGAGACCGACAGGGGTGCTCTCCAGCAGGATCGACCCCGCCTCGCGGGCGATGAGCACCGCGCGCGGAACGATGAGCGCCGCGATGAGCAGACCGGCGACGGTGTCGGCACGCGCCCAGCCGGTCAGCGCGATGACCGTGGCCCCGACGATCACCGCGAACGAGCCGAGCGTGTCGCTCACGACCTCCAGGAAGGCCGCCCGGGTGTTGAGATTCGCCGCGCGGCCGCCGCTGAGGACGGCAACCGAGGCCACATTGGCCACCAACCCCAGCACGCCGAAGGCCAGCAGCAGGCCACCGCTCACCTCTGGGGGGTGCACCAGCCGCTGGATCCCCTCGACGACGGCGAAGACGCCGACGGCGATGAGGATGAGGCCCTGGACCCCGGCGGCAAGCACCTCGGCGCGCGCCCAGCTCCAGGTCAGCCTCGAGGAGGGCGGACGGGAGGCGAGCACCGCTGCCAGCAGGGCGATGGCCAGGCCCGCGCAGTCGGTGAGCATGTGCCCCGCGTCGACGAGCAGGGCGAGGCTCCCGGTGACGACCGCGCCGAAGACCTCCGCCGCGAAGACGACGAGAGTGATGCACAGCGCGACGCCGAGCCTGCGGGCGCTGCCGGAGTGGGATGCGTGCTCATGCTGATGGCTCATCGAGGTCACCTCCACGACGCCCGGAATCCTGGCCCCGATGCTAACCCCCACCCGGCGCCGGCTCCGTCGCACCGGGGCCGGTTCCTCCTATGATCGACGCTGTGATATTCAAGCGCGTCGGCAGTGGGCGGCCCTACCCCGAGCACGGCCTCACCCCGCGTCAGTGGTCGGAGATCACGCCGCAGGCGGTGCGTCTCGACACCCTGGTGACCACGAAGAGCACGCTTGACCTGGCCCAGCTCCTGGACGAGGACTCGACCTTCTACGGTGATCTGTTCCCCCACGTCATCGACTGGCACGGTGAGCTCTACCTCGAGAGCGGCCTGCACCGGGCTCTCCGGGCGGCGCTGCAACAGCGCAACGGCGTCCATGCAAGAGTGCTCGTACTGCACTGAGCGGCCGAGTCGGGGAGACTGGGGACAGGAAGGGGGCCAGCGATGCGCAGATGGGTGACTCCGGTGATTCTGGTCGTGCTCGTGGCGATGATGGCCTTCGGGCTGTGGTGGGGATGGAAGATGCTCATGCATCCCATCGACAACTCGTCGAGCGGCTGCGTGACCAAGTCGGCAAGCACCCTGACCACCTCCCAGGTGCAGATCCGCGTGCTGAACGCCGGCACCGTCCGCGGCAGGGCGGGAGACATCGCCACGACCCTGACGAGCAAGGGTTTCTCCGTGGTCAGCACGACCAACACGAGCAACCAGGTGAGCGGCACGACTGTGATCGGCGCCACGGCTGACGATCCGGAGGTGCTGCTGGTGGCGGGCTTCCTGCCCGGGGCGAAGCTCACCGGGGACGGCCGCAGTGACCACCGGGTTGACGTCGTCGTCAACGACCAGTTCGCCGGTTTCACCCAGGATGCCCCGACCACCGTCAACGTGCCGGGCGGCAAGATCTGCGTCCCCGCGTCCAGCTCGTCGGCCACGCCCTGATCCCACCGTCGCGCGCTCGTCCCCCCTCCCCCCATGGGCGGGTCGGTCCCGTGGGAACGTCCTGACGGCAGTGGGACGTCAGTAGGCGTCCTCGTCCACCCCGGCCCCCCGGGCAGCCCTCCACCGCTTCGCGCCCCGGTGCCAGCTGGCCAGCCGCCCGCCGCGTCCCAGCTCGGTGATGCGGCGCTCGACCGAGTCGCGGATGTCGGCGGGAGTGACCACCAGGAACTGGTCCCCGATCTGCAGGGTCGTGCTGCCGTCCGCGGAGAAGGAGTTGTCGCCGCGGATGATCAACGAGACCACCGCATTGGGGGGAAGACGCATCTCCAGGACGGACATTCCGGCGAGCCGCGAGCCCTCGGGGATGTTGATCTCCAGCAGGTCCGCACGCCGCTCCTCGAAGGGTGCCACCTCGATGTCGACGTCGGTGGCGGCGTGGGGGTCGACCAGGCCCAGTCGTCTGGCGACCCAGGGCAGGCTCGGCGCCTGGACGCAGGTGAACACGACGACGAAGACGACGATGATGTCGAAGAGCACCTGGGACTCCGGCATGCCGGCGGCCAGCGGGACGGTCGCCAGGATGATGGGGACGGCTCCGCGCAGGCCGGCCCAGCTCATGAACAACTGGTGGCGCCAGGGCACCCGGAACCAGGCGGAACAGATGAAGACCGCGATCGGCCGGGCCACGAAGAGCAGCACGATGCCCAGCAGGACAGCGACCAGGGCATCGCCCCAGTCGATGCTGGACGGCGTGACCAGCACGCCGAGCATCACGAACAGGCCCATCTGGGCCACCCAGCCCACACCCTCGGCGAACGAGCGGGTGGCATGGCGATGCGGCAGCTGGGCATTGCCCAGGATGACCGCGCAGACGTAGACCGCTGCGAAGGCCGATCCGTGCACCCACTCGTCGAAACCGTAGGTGAACACGATCCAGGCCATGGTGGCGAGCGGATAGAGGCCGGAGGCCGGCAGCGAGAGGCGGGCCATGATCTTGCTTCCCAGCCAGCCCATCAGAAGGCCGAGCACGACCCCCAGGACGAGCTCGTAGACCACCAGCCCGGCGATGGCCAGCGCCCCACCCGTCTGCTGTTCGCCGACCGCCAGCGCGGTGCCGGCGGTGACGAGCAGGACGGTCGGTGCGTCGTTGAGGCCGGACTCGATCTCCAGCGCGGCGCGCAGCCGCGCCGGAATGCGGACTCCTCGCAGCACCGAGAAGACGGCGGCGGCGTCGGTGGGGGCCACCACCGCGCCGAGCAGGAAGGAGACCGGGAAGGACAGGCCGAGGATGAAGTAGCCGAACAGGCCGACGATGGCGATCGTCACGAGCACGCCGACGGTGGCGAGCAGCAGGCCGATGCCGAGCACCGGGCGGACCGAAGCCCATTTCGTGGTGAGTCCGCCCTCGGCCAGGATGAGCACGAGCGCCGCGAATCCGAGGTCGTGGGCGAGTTGGACGTCGTGGAACTGCACGCCGAAGCCGCCGCTGCCGAGCAGGATGCCGACGAGGAGGAAGAGCAGCAGAGCCGGCAGTCCGGCGCGCGAGCCCAACCGGACCGCTGCGATGGCCACGAGCACGACGAGAGAGCCGAGCAACAGACTCATGTCGAATGCTGACATGGGTTCTCCTCTCTCTTCAGGTGGTTGATCTCCGGTACCTCGTCATGCCAGCGGTGCCGTGCGCCCGCTCACGACGGACCCGCCCTGCGCGCGGGAGACGAATTCGCCGTTCCCGGCCCGGCGTCCGCCGCAGGGGACGGTGAGTACGGGGCGAGATCCTGTCCCGATGTGTCATCGGGGGCTGCCCTGCGCGCGCGCCGTGGCCGAGGGCCCTCGGCGCTGGGCTGAACAGTCGTGGTCCGGGCAGCCGGGGTCTGAGCCTCGGTGGGCTGGTCCGGGGCGGGCAGTGGCTGAGCCGCGAGTGGAGGACGGCCGGTGAGCGGACGGTTGCGAGGATGGTCCAGGCGGGCGCTCCCGTCGGCGAAGCCCAGCTCGGTGAGGACACGCTGGATCTGCGGCACGGCCGACGGATCCACGGGGACGAGATGGGCGCCACGGGGGGCATCGCTGGCCAGGGTGAAGCCGCGTTCGCTGCGGGACAGCCGCTCGGAGGGGGTGGCCCACAGGGTCGGGTGCCGGCCGGTGAGCACTCCGGCGCCGACAATCTCGTGGGGGCCGAGCGTCCAGGGGGCATGGCCCTCGCTGCGGATCCCCGCCGGCCCGACCAGGACCCGGAAGTTCAACGGGCGGAGCATGATCACGGCGATGCCCACTTCGAGCACGGCGAGGGCGACCGGCAGGAGCCAGCCGGGGAAGTTCCCGTAGCGGATCCACAGACCGCTGATCAGGACCAGGATGCCGGCGACGACGAGAGAGAAGACACCGACGGGCAGGGAGCGGCGCGCAGTGACCTGCGACTCCGCCCGATTCATCCGTCGGCCACCCCCACATCTCGACCCGTCGTGACCGTTCGCCCCGGACAAGGACGTTCACGATCTTGCCAGCCGCGCGCGGAGCGTCCCCCGTGGCGCACCCCGGCGCGGAAACCCGCAACTCAGGAGCCCTGGCCACCCCGCCGCAGCAATCGCCCAGCCGACCGGACCACGGAGGTCCTCCCGGCGCACGAGCGTGAGGCCATGATATCCACAGGCCCGCAGAGCGCCGGCCGCACTGCTCGGGCAGGTCAGCGCCGTCGATGCAGCTCGCGGGGCGCCGGGAAGGGCAGCACGAAGGAGCGGGCCGGACCATCGATCGCCCCGAAGTCCTCCTCCTTCACGGTGATGGACTCGCGGGAGACCTCCACGAGCCGGACGCGAAGGCTGCCGCCGTCGGCATCGTCGAGTTCATAGGGTTCGGCCAGATAGCTCAGGCCGAGGCCGTCGAGGAAGTCCTCCGCATCGGCACGGGAGCCGAAGACCCCTCGCTCGCTCCCGAGCAGGTCGTGGACGACGACTCCGGCGGGGTTCTCGACGAGCCAGCCGAGGAGTTCTCCGTCGTCGCGGTGATGCTCGAGCCAGTTCCCGGTCATGGCGTCAATGCTAGTGAGACCTCCGGGCCCCGCTGTGAGACAGCATCCGTGACCGCGTCACACACTCCGCCGGAGCTCGTACCCCGGATGCCCTTGCCTCGAAATGGCCGGGACGCGACGCCCCCGCGCCGGCCGAGAGCCAAGAACCGGGAAGCTCGGAGCCACCGCGCGTTCAGTCCCGGCCACGCCCGATCCGGCCCAGATGGGTCGCCTGAAAACTGTCCATCTTGAGGCCGTAACCGAGCGCTCTGTCAACGGCGACGTGGAAGCCCCAGCTTGCCGCGAGGAGGACAAGCCATTCTGCCTCGATGCCACGTGCACGAAGGATCAAGTATCCGATGATCAGGATCGCAGGAGCGGAGTAGTTGTGCACCGCGTTGTATCCGATGCCGCCCGGCCGGCTCCCGCGCAGATATCCGAGTGCGGACAGATCGAACAACAGGAAAGCAGCGATGAGCACCCACCACGGAAGGCCGGACAGGATGACCGCCGCGAGGATCGCGAGCGCGACACATCCGTTCTCGATCCGCTGGATGCGCGTCGCCGCCACGTCTCCCGCGACGACTGGCGAGTTGTCGCTCATCCCGACTCCCGTCGTGAGGATGGTTCCGGGTCTTCGGTGTCAGTGGCCCGGTCATGGGGCCGACGGCTGTTGCTGTCAGGGCACCAGTCGCACTGTCGGTGATCTCTTCGCTCTGCTGGGGACAGCCCGTTTCTCCTCGTGTTGCGTCGCCTCCGCCGAACCGGGACAAGAGCCCCGCGGCCTGCGGAGCGAACACCCGGTGCTTCAGGAGCCGGATGCCGCGAAGTGCGGAAGCTGCGGGCCTGTCGGCACAATCATGGGAGTCAGCGTAACCCGGTGAGGCGGTCGGTAGGGGCGAACAGGGTGCAACCCCCAGCAGGCTCTCGCTCACCGGGGGTTGCACCCTGCGTCCCATGGCGGTGACGGAGGGATTTGAACCCTCGGTGGCTTGCACCACACTCGCTTTCGAGGCGAGCTCTTTCGGCCGCTCAGACACGTCACCGGGGGTCACTCTACCGGGGACGTTCAATGCTGCGCCAATCGAGCACGGTGACGGATCACCGCCGGACCGATCCGTGTCCGGGGTCTCGACAGCTCAGCGGTGCTGCCGGAAGAAGTCGACCAGCAGCCGTTCGCTCTTCTCGGCGAGGACCCCGCTGACCACCCGTGGGCGGTGGTTGAGCTGCGGATCGCGCACCACGTCCCACAGCGAGGCGACCGCGCCGGCCTTCGGATCGAAGGCGCCGAAGACGAGCGTCCCGACACGCGCCGTCACCAGCGCACCCGCGCACATCGTGCAGGGCTCCAGCGTGACGACGAGCGTGCACCCCTCCAGCCGCCACGAGCCCAGCCGTGCGCAGGCCCCGCGAATCGCGAGGATCTCGGCATGCGCCGTGGCATCGTGATCGGCCTCACGCCGGTTGCCTGCACACGCCAGTGGCTCACCGTCCGGGTCGAGCAGCACCGCGCCGACCGGCACATCCGCATGCGCAGCTGCCTCGCCGGCCGCCTCGAGCGCCCGGCGCATCGCCGCGTCCCAACGGCTCACTCCTCGGCGACCACCTTGTCGAAGACGGCACCGAACTTCATGTCGTGCGCGACCCGGCGCACCAGCTCGTCCGAGTCCTCCTCGAGGTCGTCGGCCAGCGACTCCATCTCGAACTCGCTGACGCCCTGGTCGGCAAGGATGTCCAGATCGCCGACCGGCTCCGGATCGTCGTCGGGATCGGGCACGTCGATGTTGAGGAAGTCGACGGCATCGCGGGCGATCGGCCAGTCGTTCGAGGCGACGACATCACTGAGCAACACCTGCACCTGCGGGCCCCTCACCCGGACCAGCACGAAGAACTCACCGCCGATGCTCACCGCACCGCACGCCCCGACGTCACCGGGCATCCGGCGGAGTTGTGCGATCAGATCCTCCAGGTCATTGGCGCAGGGATCCGGGAGCTCGGTGACAGTGGGAACGCCGTCCTCGCGGTAGAGGGCGACGACGAAGTCGATCTCGTCTGGGGACGCGTCCTCGTAGTCATCCTCATCGTCGTCATCGTCCTCGTCATCATCGTCGACGTCATCATCGTCGTCGTCGTCGACGTCGTCATCGTCGGAGTCCTCCGAGTCGTCGTCATCGTCGTCCGACTCGTCGTCGTCGATCTCGTCGTAGTCGTCAGGCACGACCCCGGAATCGAAGTCGTTCTCGTCACCGAGGCCTTCCAAGCTCTCGACGTCCTCAACATCGTCACGGTCGCGTGTCTTGTCAGCGTCGCTCATGTCAACCTCCCGGGCTCCTCGTCCAGCATTCCATGCCCGGGCTGGCCGGCGCACCCTCACCGGGGCTCAGATCTCCCGATTGCAGCTTTATGGGACAGTTGGGGGCGTGGAACTCAAAGTCGTTGATCACCCATTGGTGGCCCACAAGCTCACTCACCTGCGCGAAGCGGGCACCCGCTCCCCCACCTTCCGCCAGCTGGTCGCCGAGTTGGTGACGCTGCTCGCATATGAGGCAACCCGCGATGTCCGCGTGGAAACCGTGGGCATCTCGACGCCTGTCGCGGCGACCACCGGCACCCGGCTCGCCGAGCCCAAGCCGCTGGTGGTGCCGATCCTGCGCGCCGGGCTCGGCATGCTGGAGGGCATGACCAGGCTGGTCCCGACCGCCGAGGTCGGTTTCGTGGGCATGGCTCGCGACGAGGAGACCCTCCGTCCGACCACCTACGCCGAGCGGCTCCCCAAGGATCTCTCGGGACGCCAGTGCTTCGTGCTGGACCCGATGCTGGCCACCGGTGGCTCGCTGTCCGGCTGCGTCAAGTTCCTCGCCGACCGTGGTGCCGACGACGTGACCTGTATCTGCCTCATCGCCGCTCCGGAGGGCGTGGCGAAGTTCCGCGCCCTGGTCGAGCAGCTGCACGTGCGCTGCACCCTCGTGGTCGCCGCTGTGGACGACCACCTCGACGAACACGGCTACATCGTCCCCGGGCTCGGCGATGCCGGCGACCGGCTCTACGGGCTGGTCGACTGAGCCCCTGCTCCACCCGATTCCTGCCCCGGCTCTCCGCCCACGGCACGGCTGCATGTCCACCCGCGGGCGGAGGACCGCGCAGACCCGGTCTGCCTAGGCTGGCACGGTGCCGAACGTCAAGCAGATCAGCGACTGGTTCGGCCTGCGCCCCATGGTGGGCGACGGCCTGTGGGCACTGTTCTTCGCCCCACCGACGGTCGTGAACTGCCTGGCCATCGCCCTCGACCATGGCCACCATCCGCTCGTGGTGGTCCTCGGGGTCCTCTGGGCGCTCGGCTTCCTCGTCCCCCTGCTGTGGCGCCGCCTCAACCCGTCGATGGCCTGTCTCCTGCTGGTGGTCCCACACCTGGCCCAGCTGGTCGTCACCGGACGGGTGATGTTCCCGAACCTGTTCGTCGCCATGCTCCTGTACGCCGTTGCCGCCCACGGTGGCCCTCGTGCCGGCAGGGTCTGGCTGTCGATCGGAGTCGTCTGCTCCGCCATCGCCGCCCTGCGATGGAGTGACGATGTCGCGGACGGCAACAGCTACGCCACCGCCCTGGTCATCCGCTTCCTCGCCCTTGTGGCGGTCGTCGTCGCGTCCTGGCTGCTCGGTGCCTTCAACCGTGAACGTCACGTCACGGTCGCCTCACTGCGGCAACGCGCCGAGGCCCTCGAGCGCGAGCGTGACCGCTCCGCGCAGCTGGCCGCCGAGCAGGAACGCTCACGGATCGCCCGCGAGATGCACGACATCGTGGCCCACTCGCTGAGTGTGATCGTCATCCAGACCGACGGCGCCCGCTACGCGCTCGACCAGCCCGGAACCGCCGACGACAGGCTGACACTCGCCCGCTCCGCCCTGGACACCGTCGGCCAGGCTGCCCGCGAGGCACTGCGGGAGACCCGGGCACTGGTCGGTGTGCTTCGCGAGGGCGATGCCGTCGACATCGCACCCCAACCCCAGCTGGCAGACCTGGCAGGGCTGGTGACCGCGGCGCGCACGTCCGGCCAACCGGTCGAGCTGACCACCGAGGGCGACCCGGGCGCGCACCTGCCCATCGTGGCCAGCCTGCAGACCGCCGTCTACCGGATCGTCCAGGAATCGCTCACCAATGTGCTCAAGCATGCCGGCCCGGGCGCGCGCACCTGGGTGAGCGTGCGCCACGAGGCCGCCCGGATCGTGGTCTCGGTGCGTGACGACGGAAGGGGCTGCCAGCACGACGACGGGCTCGGCCACGGGCTCATCGGCATGCGGGAGCGCGTGGCGCCCTTCGGTGGCACGCTGGTGAGCCGCAACCGGCTCGACGGCGGTTTCGAGGTCATCGCTACGCTGCCGGTGACCGGCCCGGGACAGTCACCGGACACATCCACAGGAGGGCGGCAGTCATGACCGAGGCAGTGCGTCTGCTGCTCGCCGATGACCAGGAGATGGTGCGCGTCGGCTTCCGGATGGTCCTCGACGCGCAGCAGGACATGGAGGTCGTCGCCGAGGCCGGCGACGGTCAGCAGGCCGTGGATGCCGCGCTCGCCGCGCCGCCCGGGCAGGCTCCCCAGGTGGTGCTCATGGACATCCGGATGCCTGTTCTGGACGGCATCGCGGCCACCCGGCAGATCGTCACCCGGAGCTCGGCCAAGGTCCTGGTGCTCACCACCTTCGACCTCGACGAGTACGTCTACGCGGCGCTCCAGGCCGGCGCGTCCGGCTTCCTGCTCAAGGACGCCGGCCCCGCGGAGCTGCTCTCCGCCATCCGCGCGGTGGCCTCCGGCGATGCCGTCGTGGCGCCCAGTGCCACCAGGAGACTCCTGGAGCGGTTCGTGCCGACACTGCCCCGCACACCGGTGGACGACGACACCGGTGCCCGCCTGCGGACGCTGACCGAGCGCGAGCGCGAGGTGCTCACCCTCGTGGGGCGCGGGCTGAACAATGCCGAGCTCGCGGCCACGCTCTTCCTCGGCGAGGCGACGGTGAAGACCCACATCGGCCACATCCTCAGCAAGCTGGCCCTGCGCGACCGGGTGCACATGGTCGTCTTCGCCTACGATGCCGGCCTGGTCCGTCCCAGGCCAGGCCCCGGCGACCCCGCCGTCTGACAGCCACGCCGGCCCGGGAGCGCTCCGGACCCACGGATCGGGGCTCCACCTGTGGGTGGAGCCTGCGAACAGCCCCCGGAGTGATCCGCGATGAGGCTGCTGACAAGCACTGTTGTCGATGTCGCGGACACCCGACGTGTCCGCCCCCCGACACCAGGAGCGACATGACCACGATTGTGCAGCCGACACCCGCTGCAGTACGAACCATCCATCTGCGCAAGATCTACGGAGCCGGTGAGACCGCGGTCAACGCCCTCGACGACGTGAGCGTGGACTTCCTGCGCGGCCAGTTCACCGCGATCATGGGCCCCTCGGGCTCGGGCAAGTCCACCCTCATGCACTGCGCGGCAGGGCTGGACGAGGCCACCGGCGGACAGGTCTTCATCGGCGACGCGGAGCTCACCGCGCTCAAGGACACCGAGCTCACCCTGCTGCGACGCGAGCGGGTGGGATTCGTCTTCCAGGCCTTCAACCTGCTGCCCACCATGACGGCCGAGCAGAACATCCTGCTGCCGCTCACGCTGGCCCGGACCCGCCCCGACCGGGAATGGTTCGACACCGTCGTGCGGGTGCTGGGCATCGGCGACCGGCTCAGCCATCACCCCAGCGAGCTGTCCGGCGGCCAGCAGCAGCGCGTCGCGGTGGCCCGCGCGCTCGTGACGCGTCCCCAGGTGATCTTCGCGGACGAGCCGACCGGCGCCCTGGACTCCACCGCCAGCCGCGAGCTGCTGGACTTCCTCTCGCGCAGCGTCCACGAGCTGGGCCAGACCATCGTCATGGTCACCCACGACCCGCGCGCCGCCGGCTACGCCGACCGCGTGCTGCACCTGGCCGACGGACGGATCGTCTCCGACGAATCGGTGCCGGGTAACCGGCCCGGCACGCTCGCCGGCGAGTCCTTCGGTGGTGAGCACTGATGTTGCGCCAGCCACGCCAGCTGCTCAGCGCCGGGATCGCAATCGTCCTGGGGATCGCCTTCGTCGCCGCGACCCTCGTCTTCGGCGCCTCCCTCAACGCCGGAATCCGTGAACTCGCCGCCGGCCAGGTGGGCGACACCGCGGTGGTGATCACCACATCGGGGACGAACAGCTCCAGCGAGACCCCGGAGCACGCCATCCCGGCCGCGGTGGTCGACGACGTCGCCGCGCTGCCCACGGTCTCCGGCACACGCACGATCGTCTCCGGCTACACCCAGGCACTCGTGGACGGCACCACGGGATATCTCGCCGTCAGCTCCGAGCCGCCCTCCAGCGAGACCACCGGGATCGTCGACGGCCGCTGGCCTGCCGGGCCCGGGGAGGTCGCCGTCAACGAGGCGGCCCGGGACAACTCCATGATCGGCATCGGCACCCGGATCGGTGTCGCCGACCGGACCGGCGAGAACCACTACTACACGGTGGTCGGCGTCGCGCGGACCGGTCACGACGCACTCGCGAGCCCGAAGGAGCCCACGATGCTGGCCACCGCGCAGACGGCGATGGCGATCATCGGTCAGGACGGCTACACCCAGGTGAACCTCACGAGCGCCGCCAACCCGACGCAACTGCGCGACGAAGTCTCCCGGCTCTCCTCCGTCAAGGCCGCCGGGGTGACCGTGCGGACCGGCGCCGATCAGGTGAATGTCCTGGTCAAGCAGCTCTCCGGCGGCAGCAATGCCATCCAGAACCTGCTCCTCGGATTCGCCGCGATCGCCCTGTTCGTCGGGGCCATCGTCATCACGAACACCTTCGAGATCCTGGTCACCCAGCGCATCCGCCAGCTCGCCCTGCTGCGCTGCGTCGGGGCGACCCGCCGCCAGGTCTTCCGGATGGTCGTCGGTGAGGCCGTGCTGCTCGGTCTCGTCGGATCCGCGGTGGGCCTGGGGCTCGGATTCGGGCTGGCGGCCGTGTTCATCCACCTGTCCAAGGGCTCGCTCGGGTCTCCGCTGCCGTTCACCGTCTCACCGGCCGCCGTGCTCGTCCCGCTGGTCGTGGGAGTGCTCGTCACCACGCTCGCCTCGCTGACGCCGGCCCGCAACGCCACGCG
>JBAQVA010000031.1:0-34056 GCA_049297835.1 Propionibacterium sp. | reverse complement strand
GCCGGCTCGCGCAGCGGTGCCGGCCGGATCGGCGCTGCCCGTGCTGCCCGCCGTCACCGGGCGTCCCGTCTGGCGAGGGCAGCCCGGTAGAGCTCCTTGCGGCGCACCCCGGTGAGGGTGGCCACCTCCGAGACGGTGGAGCTCAGGGGATCACCTGCCGCCAGGCGCTCGGAGACCAAGTCGAGGGCATCGGCCATCCCCTCGCCCTGACGCACCTCGTGCCCAGCGATGACGATCGTCGTCTCCCCTCGTGCATTCTGCTGGGCCCATGTCGTGAGCTCGCCCAGGCCGCCCCGGATGATGTCCTCCCAGGGCTTGGTGAGTTCGCGGCAGAGCACGCCGCGCCGGTCCGCCCCGAATGCCCCCGCGGCATCGGAGAGGAAGTCGGCGAGGCGGTGCGGCGCCTCGAAGAAGACCATGGTGCGCGGCTCGGCGGCCAGCTCTCCGAGCCGGCGCCGGCGGGGGCCGGCTCCCCGGGGCAGGAAGCCCTCGAAGCAGAAGCGGTCGCAGGGCAGCCCGGAGACCGCCAGGGCCGTGGTCACCGCGCTGGGGCCCGGCACGGAGCTGACCGGCACGCCGGCCTGCACCGCGGCGCTGACCAGCCGGAAGCCGGGGTCGCTCACCGAGGGCATGCCGGCGTCGGTCGCCACGACGACCGTGTTGCCCGCCAGCAGGTCGTCGAGCAGGCCCGGCGTCCGGTCGGCCTCGTTGCCCTCGAAGTAGCTCACGATGCGCGCCTGGGTCCGGGTCTGCGTGCGGGCCAGCAGGGTCCGCAGCAGTCTGGTGTCCTCGGCGGCGATGACGTCGGCCTCGCGGAGGGCCTGGCACAGATCGGGCGAGGCCTGGCTCGCGGCACCGATCGGGGTGCCGGCGAGCACGAGTCGTCCCACTGGGCTGTTGTCCACCCTGCGACGATAGCCGGGTGCGCCGCACGGGGCGCCACGCGGACACGGCAGCGTCCGGGACTCATGGTTTCGGCCCCTAGGATGGCGCCGTGAGCCTGCAGCCCGTCACCACCGGTGCGCCATCGATCTCGACGATGCGCGATGTGCTGCCATCCACCATCGACAAACTCGACGACGGCGCGGTGCTGCGCACCGATGAGTTGCGCAGCTGGATCGTCACCGGCGTGCTGGTGCTGATCGGCTTCCTCATCCGGCTGGTGAATCTGGGACGGCCCAACAGGCTGGAGTTCGACGAGACCTACTACGCGAAGGATGCCTGGTCGATCCTGCACTTCGGCTACGAGCGCACGTGGCCGTCCAATGCGGATCCGCAGGTGGCCGCGGGGAACACGAACATCTGGGAGCAGTCCGCAGAATTCATCGTGCATCCGCAACTCGGCAAGTGGCTCATCGCGATCGGCGAGCACATCTTCGGGATGAGCTCCTTCGGCTGGCGTTTCGCCTCGCTCATCGTCGGCTCGCTGTTCATCGGCGCGGTCGTGCGAATGGCCCGGCGGCTCTCGCGCTCGACCCTCATCGGCGGCCTGGCCGGACTGTTCATCGTGGTGGACGGCCTGAGTTTCGTGATGAGCCGGATCGCGCTGCTCGACATCTTCGAAGCCTTCTTCACGGTCGCGGCGGTCGGCGCCTGGCTGGCCGACCGGGACTGGTTCCGGCGCCGGCTCGCCGATCACCTGCGCGCCCACGATGCGCTGAACCTGGGCGGGAGCTATGGCCCGCTGCTGCTGTGGCGGCCCTGGCGTCTGGTCTCGGGCGTGCTCTTCGGACTGGCCTGCGGGTCCAAGTGGAATGCGATGTACGTGCTGGCGTGCTTCGCGGTGATGAGCATCGTCTTCGACGAGCGCGCGCGCCGCACTGCCGGGGCACGGCGCAGTTCCGTCCGCTCCATCTGGCGGGAGGGAATCCCCGGGGCGGCGTCGATGGTGCTCCTCAGCGCGGTCATCTACCTGCTCACCTGGTCGAGCTGGCTGCTCAGCCAGGGCGGGTACGACCGCCAGTGGGGCGCCCAGCACCCCAGCGATCCGCTGGTGAAGCTCATCGGCGCACCGCTGGCGAGCCTGTGGCAGTACCACAAGGAGATCTACGGATTCCACACCGGAACCTGGATCGCCCACCAGACGCACACCTACCAGGCCTATCCACTCGGCTGGCCCTTCATGGGGCGGGTGATCGGCATCGATGCCGTCAACGACATCCAGCCCGGGGTGGACGGCTGCAAGGCGGTGGGCGACACCTGCCTCAGGGTCGTCTCCGGCGCCGGCACGCCATTCCTGTGGTGGTTCGCCGCCATCGCGGTGGTCGCCGGGCTGTTCTACTGGATCGGCGGGCGGGACTGGCGATTCGGCGTGCCGCTCATCGCGGGCGCGTCGACCTGGCTCGGGTGGTTCCCCAATGCGGACCGGCCGACCTTCTTCTTCTACGCGATCATGATCATCCCGTTCACCGCCACCGTGCTGGCGATGGTCCTGGGCAAGGTGCTGGGTCGGGCGGACGCCCCGCCCGACCGGCGACGGACCGGCGCCGTCATCGTCACCGCCGTGACCACCCTCATCATCGCCAATTTCATCTTCATCTATCCGATCCTCACCGACCAGTTGATGACCCGTAAGGCATGGCTGCTGAGGATGTGGTTCCGCAGCTGGATCTGAGTCCTTCCGGACCACGATCCCCGGGCTGCCCACACACCATGACACCGCGGGCCGCGCGGCCATACCCTGCACCGCAGGCCGACGGAACGCCTGCCGACCGGGAAACGGACCCGCCCATTCACACCGCGACCCACCCCTACACTGTCCGAGGCCGCGACAGAAGGGCGATCGATGATCTGGAAACTCCACAACGGCGGAAGACTCCTACCAGGAGAGGTCGTCGCCCCCGACGAGCGGCTCAGCTGGGGCAAGACGGTCGGGCTGGGAGCCCAGCACGTGGTCGCGATGTTCGGGGCGACATTCGTCTTCCCCCTGCTCATGGGCCTCAATCCGCAGCTCGCCGTGATGATGAGCGGAATCGCCACCCTCATCTTCCTGTTCGTCGTGCGTAACAAGGTGCCCAGCTATCTCGGCAGCTCCGCGAGCTTCGTGGGCGTCGCCACCTCCATCTACGCCCAGGGCGGCAATCCCACCCATGTCTCGGGCGCCATGTTCTGGTGCGGCGTCGGCCTGTTCATCGTCGGTCTCATCATCCACTTCGCAGGCACCGGCCCCATCCACCGCGCCCTGCCACCGGTGGTCACCGGCGCCGTGGTCATGCTCATCGGCTTCAACCTGGCTCCCGTGGTGGCGTCCTCCTACTGGCCGAAGGACCAGTGGACGGCAATCATCGTGATGGTCGCCGTCATCCTCATGTCGGTCGGCCTGCGCGGCTTCGCCGGGCGGATCGCCATCTTCCTGGCCCTCGTCTTCGGCTATCTGCTCAGCTGGCTCGAGGATCTCGTGCTCGGCCCGATGACCCAGACCGGCACCGACGGCACCAGCGCCCAGGTCTTCCGGGTCGACTGGACGAAGGTCGAATCGGCGAAGTGGATCGGATTCCCGCCGATCACCGACCTGTCCACCTGGAAGCTCGGCTCCGCGAGCAATGTGGTCGGCCTGCACACCCCGAGCTTCAACCTGGCCTTCGCGTTCATCGCGCTCCCGGTGATCATCGCGCTCATCGCGGAGAACACCGGTCACGTCAAGGCAGTCGCCGAGATGACCGGGAAGGACCTGGACTCCTCGATGGGACGCGCCCTGGCCGCCGACGGCATCACCTCGATGCTCGCCACCTTCGTCGGGGCCGGCCCCACCACGACCTACGCCGAGAACATCGGCGTGATGGCCGCCACCCGCGTCTACTCGACGGCGGCCTATGCGGTGGCCTCCCTGGTGGCGATCCTGTTCGGCCTGAGCCCCAAGTTCGGCGCGATCATCTCGGCCACTCCCCCCGGAGTGCTCGGCGGCATCACCGTCGTCCTCTACGGAATGATCGGTCTGCTCGGTGCGAAGATCTGGAAGGAGAACGCCGTCGACTTCGGGAACCCGGTCAATCTCGTCCCGGTGGCGGCCGGCATCATCATCGGCATCGGCAATGTCTCGCTGGTCTTCGGTGCCCACTTCACCCTCGGCGGCATCGCGCTGGGCACCATCGTCACCGTCGTGATGTACCACCTGGCCAGGGCCATCGCGCCCAAGGCGCTGCGGGACGCGGCAGGCGGATCGGTCATCGTGCTGGACGCCCCGGGCATGTACGCGAACACGCCGGAGATCGGGCCCGGCGCCGCTCGCCGGAACAAGGGTCCCAGGCCGCCGCAGGTCTGAGGCTCGATCGACGGTCGGTCGGCTCACTCGTAGATGCGTTCGAGCGGTCCCTCGTCCCCGTAGAGCGGATCCATGTCCGGGGCGGCCACATTGGCCGCCTGTTCGGCCAGGGCCAGCCGGTCCCGGGAGCCGATCCGGACGGTGCCCGGCCGGGCGTCCTCGAAATAGGCCCCGACCACCGTCAGGGAGCCCGGCTGCGCACGGTGGACGACACCGGCCGGGATCACCACCACATCGCCCGGCGACACGTCGACAGCAGTTCCCTGCGAGCCGCCGCAGACCACGGATCCTTCGCCCCTGACGACGCCGAGCACCTCGAAGGCATCGGGGTGCACGTGGTCGAAGTCGTACAGCTCGCCGGTCCAGGCGCCGAGCCAACGGTGTGCTGCGAACAGCGTGCCGAACCACGCGGTGAGCTCGCCCGAGGGATTCGCGGCCTGGCGGTAGTGGAGCACCGGCAGCGGATTTCCGGGATTCGTCGGGCTGTCCGCGATGACATGCCTGGTGGGTTCGACCTGGCGCGGCCCCGCAGCGTCCTCACTCATGTACCCAGGCTAGGGCTTCAGGCTCCCTCGACGCCGGCCATCCGGGCCCGGCGCGCGAGACGCGCGGAGTCGGCCGCGAAGATGACGATCGCGACCCAGATCAGCCCGAAGCCGATCCACCGTTCCAGGGGCATGTGCTCCCCGAAGACCAGCCAGCCGATGAAGAACTGCATCACCGGGCAGATGTACTGCAGGATTCCGATCATCGTCAGGCTCACCCGCGAGGCGGCCGCCGCGAAGAGCAGCAGGGGAAGTGCGGTCAACGGCCCGGACAGGGCGAGCAGCCAGCCGTAACCGGTCCTCAGGTCCGTGGTCGCGGCGCCGGCGGCCGACAACCAGCACAGGTAGACGACGGCGACCGGCAGCACGCTCGCGGTCTCGAAGACGAGCCCGGTCAGCGGATCGACATGGCGTCCCACCAGGTTCTTCACCAGTGTGTAGAGCGCGAAGCTGGTGGACACGCCCAGGGCCACCCAGGGCACCTTGCCGTACCCGAGCACGAGCACGAGCACCGCGACGGCTCCGATGCCGAAGGCCACCAACTGCGGACGCCTCAGACGTTCCCCGAGCACGGCCACCCCGAGCAGGGTGGACAGCAGAGGATTGATGAAGTAGCCGAGGGCGGCGTCGAGGGTGTGCCCGTTGTTGACGCCCCAGACATAGATCGTCCAGTTGGTCGTCACGAGCACCCCGCCGAGGGCGATCACCCCGAGCGTCTTCGGCCGGCGCGCCACCGCGAGGATCCTGCGCCCGCTCCGGGTGACCACGACCAGGACGAGGCAGAACGCCAGGGAGAAGATGATCCGGTCGGCGATGATCTCGAACGCGCTGCTGCGGCGCAGCAGCCCGAAGAACAGCGGGAAGCCACCCCAGATCAGATAGGCAGCCAGTCCATAGATGACACCCTTGCGTTCCTCGGCCTCGCGCACGGACCTGATTGTGACATCGCTGCGGGCAGCGGGCGCACTGACCGAGAGGTGACCCGCCGGGGCAGGGCCCTGCCGAGCGGCCCCCGGGCCTCTCCCCGAGCCGCAGTGGGACGCGTTGCGGGGGCAGTGTTTACGTTCCCACTCAAAGTCGGTAGATTCATTCCGGAGGGCCGGGGAGTGCCACCGCGACGCCGGTGGTCCACGATGCACAGCCGCACCGGCCACGACAATCTGCCGACGGGAAGCAAGTCATGGGCAATCTGGCAGGACGCGCGCAGCAGCGCTTCGAGGAACTCTTCGGCCGCACCCCCATCGGGGTCTGGGCCGCCCCCGGACGGGTCAATCTCATCGGCGAGCACACCGACTACAACGGCGGTCTGTGCCTGCCGATCGCGCTCCCGCAGCGCACCTACGCCGCCGCGGCGCCACGCACCGACGACATCGTGCGGGTCGCCTCGCTCGACTTCGGCACGACCGCGCAGATCGACCTCGGCGAGGTGAGCCCCGGAGTGCCCTCGGGCTGGCTCGGCTACGTGGCCGGCACGGTCTGGGCCCTGCGCGAATTCGGCTTCACCGTGCACGGCCTCGACCTGGCCATCACCTCGGACGTGCCGATCGGAGCCGGACTGTCCAGCTCCGCCGCGCTCGAGGCGGCGACAGGAGCAGCGGTCTCGGGCGTCTTCGGTCTCGACCTGCTCAGCAGCGACCGCCTGCGGACCACACTCGTCGAAGCCTGTCGCCGGGCCGAGAACTACATCGTCAAGGCGCCAACCGGCGGCCTCGACCAGACGGCGTCGATCCGCTGCCAGGCAGGTCACGCGATCCTCATCGACTTCTCCGACAATGCGAAGACCACTCCCATTCCCTTCGAGACCGCCGCCCACGGGCTCTCCCTGGTCGTCATCGACACCCGGGCCGAGCACAAGCTGTCAGACGGCCAGTACGCCGTCCGGCGTGAGAGCTGCGAGCAGGCCGCCCGCGTGCTGGGTGTGGACCTGCTCTCCCAGATCGGCGTCGGCGACCTCGACTGGGCGCTGGCTCGTCTGGACGACGAGCTCACCGGCCGCCGCGTGCGCCACGTCGTCACCGAGATCGAGCGCGTCCGGCAGTGCTGCGCGGCCCTGGAGACCGACGACTTCGCGCAGGTCGGCGAGTTGTTCGATGCCTCGCACGCCTCGCTGCGCGACGACTACGAGGTCAGCTGCGCCGAGCTGGACGCGGCCGTCGACGCCGCCAACGCCGCAGGTGCGCTCGGCGCACGGATGACCGGGGGCGGTTTCGGAGGCTCTGCGATCGCACTCGCCCCCACACAGAAGGTGGAACAGATGAAACAGGCCGTGGAACGAACCTTTGCCGAGCACCACTGGCGCACGCCGAGCGTGTTCGCCGCACAGGCCTCCGGGCCCGCGACCCAGCTCGCGCCGGCCGAGATCATCACGAGCGAAGGGACCAACCGATGACACCGAGCCAACAGCCCTGGGCACTGCCCACCACTCCGACCGCCGACCGCGGGCGCACCCTCGCACCCCGTTCCTGGGTGCACTCAGACTCAGCACATGTCGACCTGTCGGGGCACTGGCGATTCCTGCTCCACGACTCCGTGAGCGGCGACGACCCCGCTGACGCCCTGCCCGCGGTGGCCGATCCGACGCTCGGCGACGCGCAGCTCGACTCGCTCGGCTGGCGCGACATCGAGGTCCCGTCGAGCTGGGTGCTCGACCGCTTCGGCCGGCATCTGGGCGAGCACGGCCACCCCACCTACACCAATGTCCAGTACCCCTTCCCGCTCGACCCGCCGTTCGTCCCCGACGAGAACCCCACCGGCGACCACCGGCGCAGATTCGACCTCCCTGAGGACTGGGAGACCTCCGGACGCGACGTGCTGCGCCTGCTCGGGGCGGAGTCGATTGCCCAGATCTGGCTGAACGGCACCTGGATCGGGCTGACCCAGGGATCGCGGCTCAGCCACGAGTTCGACGTCACCGGGCTGCTGCGCACCACCGGCAATGTGCTCTCCATCCGGGTCAGCCAGTGGTCGCCGGCCTCCTACGTGGAGGACCAGGACGAGTGGTGGCTGCCGGGGCTGTTCCGTGAGGTGGAGCTGCTCAAACGCCCCCTGGGCTGCCTCGACGATGTCTTCGTCCTCGCCGACTACGCCTGGAAGGACGGCACGGGTCGCCTCGCAGTGCAGCTGGATGCCGAGGCCAGCGCCTACCCGGTCCGGCTCAGCGTCCCCGAGCTCGGCATCGAGCACGTCTTCGAGAGCGCCGGCTCCCCCACCGAGCTGAGCGTCGGCCCGGTCGAGCCGTGGAGTGCCGAGAGCCCCCGGCTGTACGAGCTGACAATTGCGGCGACAGGCGAGACGGTCACCCTGCGCACCGGCTTCCGCCACGTCGAGATCACACAGGGCAGCCTGCGCGTCAATGGCGCGAAGATCACCCTGCACGGCGTGAACCGCCACGAGGTCACCCGGCATCTGGGCAGGTGCTTCGACGAGGAGTGGGTGCGTGCCGACCTGGCGCTCATGAAGTCCTTCAACGTCAATGCGATCCGCACCTCGCACTACCCGCCCCATCCCCGTGTCATCGAACTCGCCGACGAGATGGGCTTCTGGGTGATCCTGGAGAACGACCTGGAGACCCACGGTTTCGAGCTGAACGGCTGGAAGGACAACCCCACCGACGAGCCGGTCTGGCGTGAGGCCCTGCTGGACCGTCAGCGGCGGACCGTCGAGCGGGACAAGAACCATCCCAGCGTGATCATCTGGTCGCTGGGCAACGAGGCGCACACCGGGCGCAATCTCGCCGAGGCGGCGCAGTGGGTGCGCCAGCGCGATCCCTCGCGTCCGCTGCACTACGAGGGCGACTACGCGGGCCGCTACTCCGACTTCAACTCGCGGATGTACCCCTCGGTACGCAAGGTCTCAGAATTCCTGGAGGGGACGCACTCGCCGCTGGCCCCGCACCGACCCGTGCACGGCATCTCCGTGACGGACGCCGCAGCCATCGCCCACAAGCCCTTCATCCTGTGCGAGTACGCCCACGCGATGGGCACCGGGCCCGGCAATGTGATCGCCTACATCGACCAGATGAGCGACGACCACCACGCCGGAGGTTGCGTCTGGGAATGGCGCGACCATGCCCTGGACCGCCGTCTGCCCGACGGGCGGTTGACCCTGGGATACGGCGGTGACTTCGGCGAACCCGTCCACGACGGCACATTCGTCTGCGACGGTCTGGTGGACGCCGACTCGCGTCCCTCCGCCGGGCTGGTCGCCTGGGCGAATGCGGTTGCCCCGGTGCAGGCCCACGGTGACGACGAGGGGCATGTCACCGTGACCAGCCGCCGCGATCTCGCGGCCGTCGACGGGCTGCTGCTCCGCTGGCAGCTGGTGACGCCCGGTTCGGTGCGCGCCGGCGAGACCGCACTGCCGAGCCTTGCGCCGCACTCGAGCCAGGAAGTCGACCTGCCCCAGCTGCGCGAGGCCGTCCGGGCGTCCCGCGACGAGCACGAGGCACCGGTGGCACTCACGCTGGCCGTGCTCGACCCCTCGACTCCCGGCATCGACCCTCGCGCGCCGCGCGAGGTGGGGCCGGACGGGCAGCTCCTGCTCCCCGGCATCGGCGAGAACGACGAGCAGGGCCGCCGGGTGCTGTCGGTCTGGCAGCAGGTGACAGCCGAGCCAGTGCTCCCCTCGCCGCTGCGCGTCATCGAGCCGCAGGACGACGGCGAGCAGTGGGACGGGGTCTTCGGCCCGCTGCGTTTCGACCCGCGCACCGGAGCCCTGGCCGAGCTCGGACCCTGGCAGACCGGGCCCCTGACGCCCCAGGTCTGGCGGGCGCCCACCGACAACGACGAGGGCTATTTCGGTGAGTCGGCCTGGACCCTGGACCCCCAGGATCCCCTCGACACGGCCCGCGAGGACCGCTCGACGAGTTCGGCGGACCACTGGCGCGCCGCGCGGCTGCAGATGCTGACCCAGCGGCTCGTCGAGGTGCGCCACGACGGCAGCGAGTTGCTGGTGAGGCTGCGCGGCGGGGTGCCTTCCCGCGAGCTCTTCCTCGACACCCAGCTGGCCTACCGTCTCGACGGTGAGCTCGTGCACGTGCGCGCCACGATGCTCCCCTCCGGCAACGACTGGCCGCCGGTGGTGCCCCGCCTCGGGCTGAGCTGGCGGCTCCCGGTCGGGGACTGGAGCGCAAACTGGTTCGGGACGGGCCCCACCGAGAATTACGTCGACATGTCCGAGGGCGCTCGGCTCGGGCGCTTCACCGCGGGTTGGCGCGATCTGTGGGCCCCCGCCATCAAGCCGCAGGAGGCCGGCAACCGGACCGGGCTGCGCGAGCTGGAACTGCGCGTGGGCTATCACGCGCTCCACCTGGAGACCCGGCCCGAGGCGGAATTCGGCTATCCCGGCTTCTCGGTGAGCCCCTGGTCGGCCACGGAGATCTCCTCCGTGCGTCACCAGGACGAGCTGGGCGAGCCGAGCGGGCTGTGGCTCAACCTCGACGCCGCCCACCACGGGATCGGCAGCCGCAGTTGCGGGCCCGATGTCCTGCCTGCCCACTCGGCGGCGCCTCGCGCCGCGTCCCTCAGCTTCAGTCTGCGGCTGAGCTGAGCTGGCCCGGGCCACACCGAGGACGGACCGGCTCAGGCCGGCTCGTCCTCGGTGGCCGGCACGCTCGCGAGCAACTCCTCGCGTTCGGTGTTCCATTCCTTCAGCGCCACGTCCAGGGCAACCCCCAGACGCTCGAAGAGCTGGGCGTTGAGCCACAGCCTGCGCCCGACATCGGTCCGGACGCCGCCGGCTGCCCGTGAGCCCTCCTCGAGCAGGCCGCGGCTGGTCTCCATGAGGTTGTTCCTGGTCAACATGGCCTCGTACCAGTTGTCGCCCACCATCGCATGCACGACCTGACGACTGCCCGGCACCCGGAGACGACGGGTGAGACCCACGCCGGCAAGGTATTTCGTGGCGCCCGAGACGGCTGCCGGCGAGATGTGGAGGGCAGCGCCGATCTGCCGCGCGGTCAGCCGAGCCTGCGGGCTCGCGAGCAGCAGCGCGAAGACGTGGCCCGACAGCCCGGGCATGCCGCTGGCCGACATCAACGCCCCGAAGTGGCTGACGAAGGCGTCCACGCCCTCTGTTCCCGTGCCCTCGTCGACGTCCGTCGCGAGCTCCGCCATCCCTGTCACCCTCCTACGAGCGACCGCATCCCCACACCGGTCGAACTTGTCTTCATAGTATTCACGTTTTTGTGAATCCTGCGTATCATCTCATCCATGACCACTGCTCTCGAGACTACGGCTCTCGTGAAGACCTTCGGCGCGGTGCGGGCCCTCGACGGCCTCGACCTGCACGTCGAGGGCGGCGAGGTGCACGGCTTCCTCGGCCCGAACGGGGCCGGGAAGTCCACCACGCTGCGCATCCTGTTGGGGCTGCTCCGCCCCGACTCCGGCACCGCGAATGTGCTCGGCTCGGACCCCTGGAAGGACACGGATGCCCTGCACCGGCGGATCAGCTATGTGCCCGGCGAGGTGAGCCTGTGGCCGAACCTCACCGGCGGCGAGGTGATCGACGTGCTGGGCCGGCTGCACGGTGGCCTCGATCCGGCGCGGCGGGCGGAGCTGCTCGAGCGTTTCGAGCTGGACCCGTCGAAGAAGTGCCGCAGCTACTCGAAGGGCAACCGCCAGAAGGTGGCCCTGGTCGCGGCCCTCGGATGCCATGCGGACCTCTACATCCTCGACGAGCCCACCTCCGGGCTCGACCCGCTCATGGAGGCGGTCTTCGAACGCTGCGTCCACGAGCTGCGCGACTCCGGGGCGACGCTGCTGCTCAGCAGCCACATCCTCAGCGAGGTCGAGGAGCTCAGCGATCGCATCAGCATCATCAAGCAGGGCAGGATCGTCCAGACGGCGACGCTGGAGCAGATGCGCACCCTGCACACCACGGGCGTCACCGCGCAGCTGCGCGGGCCGGCGGCCGGGCTCGGCGCGCTGCCGGGGGTGAGCCGGCTGGAGGACAAGGGCGGGCAGATCAGCTTCTCGGTGGACGCCGCGCACCTGGACGCCGCCATCGCGGAGCTGAGCCGCGCCGGGATCGACTCGCTCGTGAGCGAGCCGCCCAGCCTCGAGGAGCTGTTCCTCAGCAGTTACGGCCACGACTCAGGAGAGCAGCGATGAACGGCCGCCGTCGGACCGTCCGAACGCTGGCCAGGCTGGCGTTGCGCCGCGATGCCGTGATGATCGGGGTGACCCTCGCGGTCATCTGGCTGATGAGCTTCTACTCGGCCCGTGCCGTCCGCGATCTCTACGCGGACCGGGCGAGCCTGGTGGCTTCCAACACGGCGGGCAATGCCTCTGCCGGGGTGGTGGCCATGTACGGGCGGGTCCACGATCTCGCCTCGGTCGGCGGGCTCGGGGCCAACAAGATCGCGATGATCGACATGGTCGCGCTCGCCTTCCTGGTCACCGCGATCGTGCGCCGGCACACCCGGGCCGACGAGGAGCAGGGACGCCTCGAGCTGCTCGGCGCCACCCCGAGGGTGCGTTCCTCGGCGCTGGGCGCCGCCGTGCTGGTGGCGGTCGTCACCTCGGTGGTCTGCGGTCTGGTCACCGACGTCTGCCTGCAACTGGGCGGCTGGCCGGCCCGGGGATCGATGATGCTCGGCCTGGCGCAGGCCGGGGTCGGGCTGAGTTTCACCGGCATCGCCGCGATTGCCATGCAGCTGTCGGCCAACGCCCGCAGCTGCAGCATGTGGGCCTACGGGGCGGTGGCGCTCGCCTTCCTGCTGCGGATGATCGGGGACGTGGAGTGGAACACCCCGCTTGCCTTCCTGTCCTGGCTGTCACCGCTTGGTTGGGCCCAACAGGTCCGCCCCTATGACGGGGACCGCGGCTGGGTGCTGGTGCTGCCGCTGGTGTTCTGCGTCCTGGGCGTGGTGCTCGCCGCGAGGCTGAACGCCGGTCGTGACCTGGCGGGCGGGCTGCTCGCGACCCGCCCGGGCGCAGCGCACAGCCGCATCGGCTCGGTCTTCGGGCTCGGCTGGCGGCTGCAGCGCATTCCGCTCGTCGGCTGGCTGGTGATCTACCTGCTGTTCGGCGCGCTGAGCGGCGGCATCTCGGGTTCCATGAGCGGTTTCGTGAACTCCAGCGACGAGCACCTGCTCCAGGCGATGGGCGGTGCGGGCCATCTCAGCGACCTGTACCTGACGCTCGTCAACGCCTTCGCGGCCTTCGGAGCCGCCGCCTACGGGGTGAGCAGCGTCCTCCAGTTGCGGACCGAGGAGACCCAGGGGCGCCTGGAGCCGGTGCTCGCCGCCCCGGTGGGCAGATGGCGGTTCGCCTGGTCGCACCTGTGGATCGCCCTCGCGGGGCCGGTCCTGCTCCAGGCGGCACTGGGCGCCGCGTCGGCGAGCGTGCACGGGCTGGCTGGTGGGTCGTCGGGTTGGTGGCGCGAGTTCACGCCCTCCCTGGTGGCGCTTCCGGGGATCTGGCTGATGGTCGCGCTGGCGCTGGCGGCCATCGGCTGGGTCCCGCGTCTCGACTGGCTGGGCTGGGCGCTGCTCGGCTGGGTGGTGGTCCTGCAGGAGGTCGGCGGGCTGGTCGGCTTCCCGCACTGGCTCATGCAGGTCTCGCCCTTCCCGCACCTTCCGCAGCTGCCGGTCAGCCCGATGGACTGGGCGCCCGTGCTCTGGCTGACGGCGCTGTCTGCCCTGGTGGTGGCCCTCTCGCTGGTCGGCTACCGGCGCCGGGACATGCCCGTCGGGTGAGCCCCCGCCGGCCCGCTCAGGGATGCCGGCGCGGGTCGGTCCGGGCGACTGCCTCTCGCACCTCCACGTCGCGGAAGTGATATCCGTCGGTGAGCAGCTTGTCCGGGACGACGTGCTGGTCGGCGAGCAGGAGTTCCCGTGCGGCATCCCCCAGCGCGGCGACGAGCACCGCCCGCGGCACCGGCAGCAGATAGGGCCTGTGCATCTGCCGGGCCAGTTCCCCGCCCAGCTCGGCCGAGGTGGTCCGGGCCGGCGCACAGAGGTTCACCGGACCGGACAGCTGTGAGCCGAGCAGGTGGACGATCGCCCCGACCTCGTCGCGCAGGGTGATCCAGGGCCAGATCTGCTGGCCGCCGCCCAGCGGTCCGGAGATGCCGAGTGAGGTGAGCCGGCGCAGGATCCCGGCAGTGCCCTCCGGCGCCAGGACGATGCCGGTGCGGATCTGCACGTTTCGTACCTGGTGGGGTGTGCCCGCTGCGGTCTCCTCCCAACGCCGTGCCACCTCGGCCAGGAAGCCGGTCCCGGGCGCCGAGGACTCGTGGAGCACGACACCCGGACGACTGCCGTAGTAACCCACCGCCGAGGCGTTGACGAGCACTCCCGGCGCCCGGCCGTCCTCGACGGCCTGACGCAGCGCCGCCACCAGGCTCGCCGTGGTCTGGATCCGGGATTCGAGGATCTCCTCGCGGCGCGAGGGCGTCCAGGGAAGCTTCGCGATCGGTGCGCCGGACAGATTGACCAGCGCATCTGCGTCGGCGATCGCCGCCGGGTCCAGCGGCTCGAGGCCCGGGGACCACCGGCGCTCGTCGTCGCCCCGCGGTGGATGACGGACCAGCCGGACGACCTGGTGGCCCTCGTCGCGCAGCGCGCCGACCAGCGCCCGTCCGACCAGACCGCTGGCCCCACTCACGATGACGCGCATGTCACTCCCCACTCGACTGGCGATGCCCCCTGTCGAAACGACGCAGATCCAGCGTGGTCGGGAATTCGCGCCCGCTGGCGTCGAGCAGCGCCCCCGGTGATGGCCACCGCGTCATGTCGATCGGGTTGGCGGTGTGTCCGATGACCTCGAACCGGCTGGCGCGCCGTGCCTCGGCGGACTGCGCGTTGACCGGGTAGGAGTCGTAGTTCCGGCCGCCCTGGTGTACGACATGGTACGTGAACCGGCCCACCGCCAGGCCGCTCCAGCGATCCACCAGCTCGAATGTCAGCGGTGAGTGGACCCCGATCGTGGGATGCAGCGCCGAGGGCGGCGCCCATGCCCGGTAGCGCACCCCGGCCACCTTGGTGCCCTGGTCGACGCCCTGCTGGTCGCCCCTCCCCCAGCCTGCCGACGGAGCCGCGGTGAGGGGAAGCGGCACCCCGTTGCAGGTCACCACGTGGCGGCCCTCGACCAGGCCGGTGGCCGACAGCTGGACCCGTTCCACCGAGGAGTCGACATATCGCGAGGTGCCGGTCCGGCTCACCTCCTCGCCGAGCACCAGCCACGGTTCGACCGCGGTGCGCAGCTCGAGGTGGACGCCGTCGAAGTCCACCTCGCCGAGCCGGGGGAAGCGGAACTCCAGGAAGGGCTCGAACCAGCTCTCGTCGAAGCGCGGCGCGTCGGGTGCCGTGCGTGCCAGGAAACGGTTGAGACCGGTGACGACCTCGCGCAGGTCGGCGGCGGCGAAGGCCGGCAGCAGGAAGCGGTCGTGCAGTGCGGTCCCCCAGCGCACCAGCGGCCCGGTGTACGGCTCGGTCCAGAACCATGCCACCAGGCTGCGCACCAGCAGTGCCTGGACAAGGGACATCTGCGGATGCGGGGGCATCTCGAATCCGCGCATCTCGAGCAGGCCGAGTCGGCCGCGTTCCCCCGCCGGGCTGTACATCTTGTCGATGCAGAACTCCGCGCGGTGGGTGTTGCCGGTGAGATCGGTGAGCAGGTGCCGGAAGACCCGGTCGGTGAGCCAGGGGCGGGTGACCGTGCGGTGCCCACCCTCGGGGTCCTCCGGATCCGCCTCGCCGAACTCGGCGAGCACCGACTTCTCGTCGGCCAGCAGCCGCTCCAGCTCCGCGAAGGCGATCTCCAACTCGTAGAGGATCTCCGCGCGCCCCTCGTCCACCCGGGGCGCCTGGCTGGTGGGCCCGACGAAACGCCCAGAGAAGACGTAGGACAACGCCGGATGGTGCTGCCAGAAGGTGATCAGCGAGCGGAGCAGGTCCGGGCGGCGCAGCAGCGGGGAGTCCTTCGGGCTGGACCCGCCGAGGGTGATGTGGTTGCCGCCGCCGGTTCCGGTGTGCGTCCCGTCCAGGTCGAACTTCTCGGTCGTCAGCCCGGCCCGGTGTGCGTCGGTGAACAGGCTGGTGGTCAGCGTGCTGAGCTCGTCCCAGCTGCTGGTGGGGTGCACATTGACCTCGATCACGCCGGGGTCCGGCGTCACCGTGATGGTGCGGATCCGAGGGTCGCCGGGTAGCGGGTAGCCCTCCAGGACGACGGGCTGGTCGAGCTCGATGGCGGCATCCTCGATGGCGCCGACCAGTGTGAGGGCATCCTCGAGCCGGGCGATCGGGGGCAGGAAGCAGAACAGGTGGCCGTGCCGTTCCTCGACCGCGAGCGCGGTGCGCGGCGCATCGTCGACAGGGATGATCCGCGCGGTGCGCACCGGGACCTGCCCGCCGAGCACCCGGCCGAGCGCCTCGCGGTCCTCGAAGGCGCCGGGATCGGGCTCCTCCGGCGGCTCGCCCCAGGCCAGCGAGTCCAGCGGCAGCCGGAGTCCCACCGCCGAGGTGCCGGGGGTGCAGATCAGCCTGTTGCGCCGGGTACGCCAGACGGTCGTCGCGAAGCCCTCGCCGTCGGGGTCGACGAACAGCGGAACGACATATCCCTGGGCCCGTCCGAGGTTCTCCTCGTCGAGTTCACCGAGCAGCTCCGCACGGTCCGCCTCGGACTCCAGCGCCGTCTGCTCAGGGTCGGGGTCGATCGTGGGTCGTTCGCCGAGCGGCCGCTGCGCCTCGGCCAGCGCGGTGCTCACCGCGTCGTCGAAGGCGGGCAGCACCTTGTCGGGTCCGACGCCCAGCCGGGCGGCGACCTGCTCGGCCAGCTGCCGCATGACATCCTGGCGCTGACCGACGAGTGCGGGGTGGGGCTTGCTCCAGGGCTGGTCGAGAAGTTCTGGGCGGTTCCACAGCGGCGTGCCGTCCGGCCGCCAGGTGAGCCCGATCTGCCAGCGCGGCAGCGGCTCGCCCGGATACCACTTGCCCTGACCGTGCTGGGTCAGACCACCGGCCGCCCAGCGTCTGCGCAGCAGCTCGGACAGCGTCCGGGCGAGTGTGCGCTTCTCCGGGCCGTCCGCGGCGCCCTCCCACTGTGGGCTGTCGGTGCCCGCCGAGGAGACGAAGGTCGGCTCGCCGCCCATCGTGAGCCGGACATCGCCCTCGGTGAGCAGCCCGTCGACATGGTGACCGAGGGCATCGACGTCCCGCCACTGGTCGGGCGTGTAGGGCAGCGTGACGCGCGGGTCCTCGCGCACCCGGCGCACCGTGTTGCTGAAGCTGAATCCCACCTGCACGGGATCGGTGGCGCCGGTGATCGGCGCCGAGGACTCGGGTGTGGGGGTCGCGGACAGCGGGATGTGTCCCTCGCCGGCGAACAGCCCGGAGGTGGCGTCCAGTCCGATCCAGCCGGCCCCGGGCACGTAGACCTCCGCCCAGGCGTGCAGGTCGGTGAAGTCCTCCTTCGGCCCGTCCAGCTTGTCGTCGCTGGTCAGCTGGACGAGATAGCCGGAGACGAAACGGGCGGCCAGTCCCAGCTGGCGCAGCACCGAGACGAGCAGCCAGGCGGAGTCGCGGCACGAGCCGATGGCCCGTCCGAGCGTGGTGTCCGGGGTCTGCACGCCGGGTTCCATCCGCACGTCGTAGTTGACCGCCTGGAAGACCGCCCGGTTCACGTCCACCAGGAAGTCGACGATGCCCTGTGGCTCGGCGCGCCGGCGTGTCAGGTCGACGTGCTCGGCGAGCCAGCTGCGCACCAGGACGCCAGGCCCGCTGCCCGGGCCGGACTCGTCGACCGGCGCGAGATAGGGGGCGAGCTCGGCACGCAGCCGGTCGGGATAGTCGAAGGGAAATGTCTCGGCGTACGGCTCGACGAAGAAGTCGAAGGGGTTGATGACGGTCAGGTCAGCGACCAGCGAGACGTGGATCGACAACTCGGACGCAGGCTCGGGGAAGACGAGGCGCGCCATGTAGTTGCCGAAGGGATCCTGCTGCCAGTTGAGGAAGCGGCTGTACGGCTGCACGTCCAGCGAATAGGACACGATGGGCGTGCGCGAGTGCGGCGCCGGGCGCAGTCGCAGGACATGGGGATGAATCGTCACCGGGTGCTCGAAGGTGTACGTGCTGCGGTGATCGATTGCCACACGGATGCTCACCGGGACAATGTAAGGCGCCGGAGGCACGTCCGGGGTGGTGCCCATAAGCGCGAATCCTGGGACGGCCCAGGTCAGGAGGTGCTCAGCGGGTCAGGCCCTCGACGAACTGGGCACCGGGCAGGTTGAGCAGCGAGCTGCCGTGCAGCACCAGCTTGGAGCGGCGCACCCCCGAACCGATGCACAGCCACTCCACATCGCGGATCGATGCGTCGAGCCACACCGGCCACTGGGGGTCGAGCCCGACCGGGGTGATCCCGCCGTACTCCATGCCGGTGCTTCCGGTCGCCTCCTCCAGGGGTGCGAAGGAGGCCTTGCGCACGTCGAGACGGTGACGGACCAGCCCGTTCACGTCGACCCGCCGGTCTCCCAGCGCCATGGCGCAGCAGGAACGTTCCTGGCCGGAGCGCCGTCCCGCGACCAGCACGGCATTGCCCATCACGTCCAGCGGCAGGTCGTAGGCCTCGCACAGCACGTCGGTGTCGGAGAGCTTCGGGTCGATCTCGAAGACGAGGGCCTCCGGCACGAATTCCAGAGCAGCCGTCACCGGAGGCGCGAGCAGCTCCGGATGCTCCGAGGCGGCGAGCGGATGCAGGGCGTCGAAGATGCCCGTGACCGTTCCGCTGTCTGTTCCCTGCTGTGCCATCGTGACCAATTCCCTTCACCGAATGATTCGCCGGTTCACACTCTGCCGCGTCCGCAGTGACCCGCGCGGTCGTGTCCGTCACCGAGGACGGGCACGACCGCGCGGGCACAGCACCGAAACGGCCTGTCAGGACACCTTCGGGTGCCCCACCAGGCGGGACAGGACGGCCCCGAGCGAGTCGAGTTCGTCGCATGTGTTGTAGAAGGCGAGCGACGCCCGCACGGTTGCCTCGAGCCCGAAGTGCCGCAGCACGGGCTGGGCGCAGTGGTGCCCGGCACGCACGGCGATGCCCTCCCGGCTGAGCGCCTGACCCACGTCCTCGACGGGATGACCGTCGACGACGAAGCTGAGGATCGACGCCTTGCGGGTGGCGTTGCCGATGATGTGCACACCCGGGATGGCCTCGAGCACCTGGGTGCCGTAGGTGAGCAGCAGGTGCTCATAGGCCTCGATGTTCTCGATCCCCACGCTGCTCACGTAGTCGAGCGCAGCGCCCAGGCCCACCGCATCGGCGATCGTCCCGGTGCCGGCCTCGAACTTGGCCGGCGCCTTCTGGTAGACGGTCTTCTCGAAGGTGACGTCCGCGATCATGTTGCCGCCACCCTGGTAGGGCGCCGCGGCATCCAGCAGTTCCTTCTTGCCGTAGACCGCCCCGACCCCGGTCGGACCGTAGATCTTGTGACCGGAGAAGACCAGGAAGTCGGCGTCGAGGGCCTGCACGTCGAGCGGGATGTGCGAGACCGACTGGGCGGCGTCCAGCAGCACGGGCACACCGTGCGAATGCGCGATGGCGATGAGCTCTGCCGCCGGGGTGATCGTCCCGAGCGCATTGGAGACATGCGCGAAGGAGGCGAAGCGGGTGCGGGGAGTGAACAGCTTGGCGTACTCCCCCACCAGGATCTGCCCGCTGGCATCCACCGGCGCAACCTTGATCACCGCACCCGTCTCCGCGGCGATGATCTGCCAGGGGACGATGTTGGCGTGGTGCTCCAGGATGGTCAGCACGATCTCGTCACCGGGTGACAGCCTGGGCTTCACGAAGGATCGTGCGATCAGGTTGACGCCCTCGGTGGTGCCCCGCACGAAGACGATGTCGTCGGGCGAGCCGGCGCCGATGAAGTCGGCGACCCGCTGACGGGCCCCCTCGTAGGCGTCGGTCGATCGGGCCGCGAGCTCGTGGGCGGCACGGTGCACGTTGGAGTTCTCGTGCTCGTAGTAGTGCACCAGCCGGTCGATGACGGCGCGAGGACGCTGGGTCGTCGCCCCGTTGTCGAACCAGACCAGTGGCTTGCCACTCACCACTTCGGACAGGATCGGGAAGTCCGCACGGATCGAATCGACGCTTCGCGTGCCGACGTGGGCGAGGCGATGCCTGCCCCCGCCGGTGCCGGCCGACGACGGCTGGCCAGCCGGACCGGGATCGGGCTGGTCCACCTGGAGGAGCCGGGGGCTGACCGGAGCCGAGGCGGCAGGAGCCGTCGCAGCCGCGACGGACTGGTCCGCGAGCGGGTCGACCGCGAACGGATCCCCGGGGCCTGACCAACCGGGAACGGTGTAGGAATCCACCGCCGGGGTGAGGCCCGGACCGGGCGTTCCGGGCACGGAGGGACTGGCAGCCGGGGCGATGTAGCTCTCCACCGGGGTGCTCGTCCCGCCAAGCGGCGCGCCTGCGCCCAGCGGGGCCTGGGAATACACGTCTGCGACGCTCGGGGTACCCACTCGGCCGGCCGGCGGGGTGGCCGCCTCGACCGGCGAGCTCACCGCGCCCACCGGCGCCTGGGGCTGGCTGGGAGCCGTGCTGGTGAACTCGGGGAAGAAGGCCCCGGCCAATTCGCCGATCTGGCGAGCGAGCGACGCGTCGCGCCACTCACTCGTAGTCATAGTAATCTCCGACCTCGACGTCCTCGAGAACTGCGAGGGCATCGTCGGCGAGCACAGCGGCGGAGCAGTAGAGCGACAGCAGGTAGGTGGACAGACCGGCGTCGTTCACGCCGCGAAGCCGGACCGACAGGCCACGTGACTGCTCGCCGACCAGGCCGGTCTGGTACAGGCCGACCACGCCGCGCTTGGCCTCGCCGGTGCGCACCAGCAGGATGTTCGTCTTGCCGGACTTCGAGGTGGGGTTCTTCAGACCGTCGACGAACAGCTTGTCGGTCGGGATGAGCGGAATCCCGCGCCAGCTGAGGAAGTTGGCCCCCAGCAGGTTCACGACCACCGGCGGGACGCCACGCTTGGTGGCCTCACGGCCGAAGGCGGCGATGGCGCGGGGGTGTGCCAGGAAGAAGCTCGGCTCCTTCCACACCTTGGTGATGAGTTCGTCGAGGTCATCGGGGGTCGGTGCGCCGAACCTCGGCTGCACGCGCTGGGAGTCGGCGACATTCTTCAGCAGGCCGTAGTCGTCGTTGTTGATCAGCTGCGACTCCTGGCGCTCCTTGAGCGACTCGATCGCGAGCCCGATCTGGGTCGCGGTCTGGTCGTAGGGAGAGCTGAACAGGTCGGTGACGGCCGTGTCGATGTTGATGATCGTCGAGATCGACGAGAGCTCGTACTCGCGTGGCTCGGTCTCGTAGTCGACGAATCCCTGCGGGATGTCCTTCTGGTCGGGGTCGCGGCTGCACAGCACGTCGAGGGGCGTGTCGCCCTCGACAACCTTGTTCACCCGGTACAGACCGGTCTCGAGACCCTTGAACTCGAGGAAGTGGGTCACCCACTTCGGGGTCAGCGCACCGAACTGGGGCGGCGTCTTTGTGACATTGGCAAGGTTGTATGCCGCAGCCCGCGAGAGCGCAGCCGGAGCAGTGGATTCATTTTCCGACATGGATGGTCCTTTCGACCGATTGTGGATATCCGATGGTCAGCGGGAAGCTCCGGCCAGTCCTCACGACCAGTGAGTCAGGCAACGCGCGTCTGCGACACCTGAGCCTGCTGTGAACCGAACTCCTGTTGCCAGGCAGAGACTCCGCCGACCAAGTTGAACAGCTGACCCGGGTAGTCAGCCCTGCGCAGGGCCCTGATCGCGAACTTCGAACGCTGGCCGATCGTGCACAGGAAGACCAGGTCGACGTCCGGATCGAACTCCTTGCGGCGCCTCACGAGCTGGCCGTAGGGAATCGCGCGGGCCTGCGGGAAGGGTGCGAGGGAACGCTCGTGCGGCTCGCGGATGTCGATCACCTGGAGCGGCTCGCCGGCGTCCAGACGCCTCTTGAGCTCGGCCGGCTCGAGACCCGCGACAGGCTCGGTCTCCTTCTTGGTGCCGAGCCCGCAGAACTGCTCGTAGTCCACCAGCTTGGTGACGCTGGGGTGCGCCCCGCAGATGGGGCACTGCGGGTTCTTGGCGATGGCGACCTCACGGAAATGGGTTCCCCAGGCCTCGACCAGCAGCAGCCTGCCGATCAGCGGCTGGGCGCCACCGATGACGAGCTTGAGCACCTCGGCTGCCTGGAGCGTGCCGACCAGTCCGGGGAGCACGCCCAGCACGCCACCCTCGGAGCACGACGGGACGAGCTCGGGCGGCGGAGGGGTCGGGTAGAGGCAGCGGTAGCACGGGCCGTGGGTCGAGTCGAAGACGGTCACCTGACCGTCGAACTGGTAGATCGACCCGTAGACGACCGGCTTGCCGAGGAAGACCGCGGCATCGTTGATGAGGTACCGGGTCGGGTAGTTGTCGGTGCCGTCAGCGACGATGTCGTAGTCGCGCACGATGTCCAGGGCGTTCTCGCTGGTGAGCGCGACCTGGTGGGTGATCACCTTGACGGTCGGGTTGATGGCCCGGATGCTGTCCTTCGCCGAGGCCGTCTTGGGGCGCCCGATGTCACGGGTGGTGTGGATGATCTGGCGCTGGAGGTTGGACGCCTCGACCTTGTCGAAGTCCACCAGGCCGATCGTGCCGATGCCGGCGGCGGCGAGGTAGAGCGCCAGCGGAGCACCCAGGCCGCCGGTCCCCACGATGAGGACCTTGGCCGCGCGCAGCCTTTCCTGGCCCTCGGCCCCGACCTCCGGCAGCAGGATGTGCCTGCTGTAGCGGTCGTTGTCGGAGCTGCTCAGTGGCTCACGCCGTTCGTCGGGAATGATCGATTCGATGACTGCAGTCGTTGATGTCATTGGTTCACCTCACGCTCGCCGAGGACGTGCTCTCAGGTGCTCCGCCGGCGATCGCGGGCACCAGGAGGATCGATGTCTCGTCGCTCACCGGGGTCTGCGGACCCTGCAGGGAGCGGATGTCGGTGTCCCCGACGAAGACATTGACGAAGCTGCGCAGGTTTCCCGAGTCATCGAGGATGTGCGGTGCCAGGTCCGGGAAGCTGGCAGCCAGGCTCGCCACGACCTCCCCGACATTGGCACCCTCCAGGCTGACCTGGGACTGCCGTTCGGTGAATGTGCGCAGGACGGACGGGATGCTCACGGTGGCCATTGGAACTACTCCTTGTTCGAAGACGTGGTGCTCAGGGGTGTGCTGCTCGACGCTGTCGGGCCCGGTGGATTGCTGCCGGCAGCTGGCTGCCGGTCCTCGTCGAGATCGGCCTCGAAGAGGAACTCCGACCTGTCCAGGGCGAGCGTCCAGCTCAGGTTCCGCTCGACGTGGGGGGACTCCAGACCCTTGCCCACCACCGAGGTGACGATGTAGCTCAGCCCGGGGAAGGCGTGGTCGCGGTCGTACTCGGAAGGCACCGCCGGGTGGTCCGGGTGCGAGTGGTAGAAACCGACGATGTCGAGCCCCAGCTCGTCGGCGCGCTTCTCGGCCCGCAGATAGTCCTGCGGGGTGATGACGAAGCGGTGGTACTGCTCGCCGGCCTCGCGGGAGTTCTCCAGCGGCAGGTCTCGGGTCACCGCCCTCGTCGCGGAGGTGGCGTCGCCGGGCAGCCGGCCCAGCAGCACGCCGCACGCCTCATTCGGATAGGCCCGCAGCCCGTGCTCGCGGATCCGGGACCTGATCGAGTCGTCGAGGGTGATCACCGGGTGGCCTCCTGTGTGTCCCAGAATCGGTCGGAAAGATAGCGGGAGCCGGAATCGGGCAGCACCGTCACGACGGTCGAACCCGGCGGCAGGTTCTGCGCGAGCCCGAAGGCGCTCGCGACATTGGCCCCGGAGCTGATGCCGCAGAACAGGCCTTCGTGACGCGCCAACCGGCGGGTCATCTCGTAGGCGTCGTCGGTGGACACCGGTCGGACCTCGTCGATGAGCGATTCGTCGAGGATCGACGGGCGGATGGTCGAGCCCATGTGCTTGGTGCCCTCGATGCCGTGCAGGGGCGAGTCCGGCTGGATGGCGATGGTGCGGATCCGGGGGTTCTCGTGCTTGAGCCTGCGGGCCGTCCCGGTGAAGGTGCCCGAGGTCCCCATGGAGGCGATGAAGTGGGTCACCTGCCCCTGTGTCTGCTCCCAGATCTCTGCCCCGGTGCCCAGCTCGTGGGCCCTGGGGTTCGCAGGATTGTTGTACTGGTCCGGGTAGAAGTAGCGCTCGGGGCTCTCGCCGACGATCTCGCGCACGGCGAGGAAGGCACCGTCGGAGCCCTCTGCCGCGCTCACCGTGTCGATGACCGTGGCTCCCGAGTGGCGCATGATCGCCTTGCGTTCCGGGCTCGTGTTCTCGGGCATCACCAGCGCCACCGGCAGGCCCAGCGAGGCGCCGATCATGGCCAGTGCGATACCGGTGTTCCCGCTCGTCGCGTCGATGATGGTGGGGACCCGGCCGGAGACCTTCTCCCCTGCGGTGAAGGGGGCCGGGAGCCTTCCCTGCTCGATGCCGTCGAGAACCATGGACGCCGCGGCGCGGTCCTTGACGGACCCGCCGGGATTCATGAACTCGGCCTTGGCGAACACTCGGACGCCCTCGGGGAGTTCGCCGACCTGGCTGAGCTGCAGAAGGGGGGTGTGACCGATCAACGAGAATACGGGTGGCAGAACCACGATGTTTGGATGTCCTCACATATGGATGGGCTGGCGCGACGACGTGTGGTCCGCTGGTGCGGACGGGACGGTCAGCGACAACACATGCACACGGCGTGCAGCACCACAGGTGCGACAACGAGCCGTGAGGAGGACATGGCTTGAGTTCACCACAGCGTGCGCGGCAGTGTCAATCCGTCTCACTGGGCGGCAGAACGGCGGCTGAGCCTGGGGACGGGCTCGGACAAGCTGTGCCCCGACGGGCGAAGTGGTGGCTGGCAAGGGCTGTCAGCTCTGCACGAAAGGCGTCTCCACCCGCGCACCGAGCACCACCTCGTGGACGAATTCGAGTTTGCGGACCACCGGCTCCGGGATCCGGAAGGGGTAGAGATCTCCCTTGCCCATCGCGTGGTTCGCCCGATTCAACAGATGCGCGACCCATTTCCAGTCCGACAGCGCCTCGCTGAAGGGTCCGTCGACGTAGGAACGTCGGGGACTGACCTCGGCGCCGAGAAAACCGGAATCAGGCCCGGGCACGAGACGCAGCCCACCGTTCGCCACGGTGGTGAGGGTGTCCAGAATGTGCTGGTAGTGGGCGAAGGTCTCGGCGAAGTCCTCCCAGGGGTGCATCGTCGCGTATTCGGAGAGGAAGGACTTCTCCCAACCCTCGGGCGCTCCGTGCTCGTAGTGGCGGGCAATGGCCTCGGAATAGGAGGCGCGCTCGTCGCCGAAGAGCTCACGACAGCGGTCCAAGAGCTCGCCACCGGCATTCTCGACGAGCTGCCACTGGTAGTAGTGGCCCACCTCATGACGGAAATGGCCGAGCATCGTCCGGTAGGGCTCGCCGAGACGGACCCGCTGGGCCTCGCGGTGGTCGTCGAGTGACTCGGCCAGGTCGATGGTCACCACACCGTTCGCATGACCGATGATCACCTTCCCGACGCCCTGGGAGCGGGAGGACAGCAGGTCGAAGGCGAGACCTCCCTCGCGCACCCAGTAGGGCACGACCGGCAGCCTGAGGTCAGCCAGTCCGACGAGTAGCCGGCGCAACGACTGGCCGGTGGTCACCAGCTTCGCGATCGCGGCGCTGTCGGCAGGATCGGGCGTGCGCCGGGTCAGCCGGCAGGAGAAACAGCTCGTCGCGTCACCTGAAACGGGGACCGCCCAGTTGCATTCGTGGGAGCGATTGGCGCATGCCACCAGGGGGTGGCCGTGCGGGTCGGTGCCGTGGTCGGCCGGCACCATGCGCAGTGTCTGCGGATCGAGCATCACCTGGATTCCGCACTGTTGGCAGGACAGGCTTTCCAGCCAGACGGGATATCCGCATCCGGGACAGGTGAGCAGACGCACGAGCCGAACGTACCGCACCGGGCGGCCGTGCGCCGGTGCGCCGGTGCGCGCGAGGGGATGCGTAGCAGCCAGCCATGTCCAGGTGGCATTGATGGATGCATGCCGAAAGGACGACTTCACCCACGTGACGGTTTCGTGCGTTCACCGGCGGGGAATTCCGGCATGATCGACCTCAAGAACGTTTGTCGAGCCGTCCGGCGAAAGCTGATTGGATCGACTTGCCGTCTGGGACGGTCCGAGCGTTCCACACTTGGTCATAGATATCGGAGATCAGCGGCCAGATCATCTGCACGCCCATGTCAACCGAGGTGATGTCCCTGGAAAGTGACAGTGGGACAACGATGTCGTGTGGTATCACCCGACCGGAATCGTCCCTTCTGGCGAGCGGATCAGGAAAGCGCAGCGCCATACCTGACCCGGTTTGTGAAACACCCGCAGTCATGTCCTGGATGCCGGCAAAAGCCAACTCATAGACCGGCAATGGATCGGAATATCCACCATCGAGAAGAAAACGAAATCCCCAGGACCGACCGCGCGTGGCCCAGATGAGGGTCACCACTCGCTCCTCACCAAGAGATTGTCCTGGACGCCTCGCTGCAAATCGATCCGGAACTTAACGACAATGGCGGTGAGGTAGTCCTTGTCAGCAATCGCCTGGTCCAAGATCTTCTGAAGTTTCGCTATGCCGAGACTCGCTCCACACAACATGGCGGGGAGCGCAAACCTGCCCAGAACCGGACCAACCCTGGGCACCTTGCCCAAGAGCTTGGCGGCCCAGATCACGCCCGGCAGATCCGCCACTGCCGATAACTCCGCAGCGTTGTCGATCAGGGGGGCCAAGAACTTGAGGGGCATGTCCAACTTGTCCGCCCACTGGGCCAACCGTTCGAGCGGAAGGACGGAGGCCACAGGCACTATCAGGTCAAGACCCACGCGTTCAGCCACCTTGATCTGACCGCCGGGCTCGAACTTGGCCGAGGACAGCAAGAGGAAGTCCTCACCCAGCGACAACGCTTCGGGCGTTTCGACAAATCCCTTGAGCGTTTCACGCAGAGCAGTGACGTCATCGGCGGACTTCTCCACGATGAGTTCCTTGAAACCGTGGACATCGAGCTCTGGGTGCAGGTCGGCCTTTGACAGCGCCAGGACCCAGATACGAGGGAACTCCTTCAAACGCTGACCGCCGGGGATGATCTCATCCTTGAGTTTTTCAAGTCCGCCACGAATTCCCCAGAGCAGCGACTTGAGGTACTTTTCCTCCTCCCCCGCATGATCGAGAAGCTTCTGGCCATCCACGAGAATCAAGGCAACATTGGATTTCAAGAGCCTCGTGAACGTGTCAAGCCGGCGAACCGCCTCTTCCTCGCTGCTCGGCTCCTCCTCGAACCACTCGCCCGGGTAATCGTGCCAGACCAGACGCAAGGCGCTGAACGAGCTCGACTTCCCGTGCTTGGCGTCGTCGTGGACATTCGGCTTGAGAGTGAATGAGTAGCGGGTTGCAGCGAACCGGTTCGTAACAGGCGCCTGCGCCGTGTTCTTCATCTTCAGATAGTTCTGGAGCAGACGAGTTCCTTGCCCGGTGTCATCGGCGTTGACCTTGTACAGGCTCTCGCTGGCGAACGATGGTTCCTGGCTCGCCCCGAAGAAGGACGAGAGCAGAACCGTCTTCCCACTACCGCTTCCCCCGAACACGGCAAGGTCCTGCTCCTTCACCTTCACAGTCATGTCAGCTCCCGGATCTCTTCGTCGTGGTCCACAGCGCCATTCCAACAGTATGGGAGGTCGGGATGACCTGCCACATAACGAGGCACAGAAGAGCGGAAGAAGTCGGCGGCCGAGAACGAGCATGGGTGGTCGATCGCACTTTGCATGGACATGTTTGTGTCAGGGTGGACTTGGCAAGGAGCCAGAACATGACCATCTCCCACTGGCCGATCGGTCGCAGCCACTGGGCGTCCTCGTCCACCGGTCGATTCCTCACGAGCAGTGAGCCACCGTGAACAGGGTGACCCGCGAGAGGTGGACGACACCAGTGCGATGCCTCCGGGTCTTTGCCAGGGACGACGCGAGCCGAGTTGCGAACCACTTCCGCTCCAGCCAATAGGCTGTCGTGCATGTCGCGGCACTTGGCACTCATCGGGATCGGCGCAGGAGATCCGGACTGGATCACGCTCGAGGCGGTGAAGGCCGTGCAGACGATCGACGTGCTCTTCGTCGTGCTGAAGGAGAACGATCTGGACGAGCTGGTCGATGCCCGCCGCGAGATCGTGGCCCGCCACCGCAGCACCCCGCTGCGCACCGTGGAACTGCACGATCCGCCCCGCCCCTGGCGCACCGCGGCCGACTACAACGCCGCGGTCGCCCGCTGGCGCCAGCAGCGGCTCGACCAGTGGAGCGCCGCGGTCGCCTCGGAGCTCGCCGAGGGACAGACCGGCGGCTTCCTCGTCTGGGGCGATCCCAGCCTCTACGAGAGCACCCTGGCCATCGTCAAGGAGCTGATTGCGGCGCCCGCCGCGGCCGACTCACCGATCGCGCTGCGGGTCATCCCCGGCGTGAGCAGCGTGCTCGCGCTCGCCGCCCATCACCAGATCCCACTCAATCGCCAGGGGCGGGCGGTCCAGATCAGTCCCGCCCGGCTGCTGCGCGAGGGCATGCCCCCGGGCCTCGACGACGCCGTCGTGATGCTCGACGGCCGCCAGACCTTCGCGTCGATCGACCCGGAGGGCCTCGACATCTACTGGGGCGCCTATCTGGGCACTCCCGACGAGATCCTCGTCGCCGGTCCGCTCGCCGAGGTCAGGCAGCAGATCCTCGACACCCGGGCCGAGGCTCTCGAGCGCAAGGGCTGGGTCTTCGACACATACCTGCTGCGGCGTCGCTGAACGACAGTTCCCGTGGTGGCCCGCCGGGCAAGGCACCTCCCGCGGCGCAGGGATGACGCCCCCGCCGGGCGCTCCCCCGCAGCAGATCCCTCAGGAAGCCCCCACCGCCACCGATCCCGGCCGGCCGACGGACCGGCACCAGCGGCTCACAGCGCGGCAGCAGCCCTGCGGGCGCCCTCCCCCAGCGAGGCGAGCTTGGCCCAGGCGATGTCGCGATGCACGCGTCCACCCAGGCCACAGTCGGTCGACGCGATGACGCGCTGAGGGCCGACCGCGTCGACGAAATGGGCAATGCGCTGGGCCACCAGATCGGGATGCTCGACGACATTGGTGGCATGGCTGACCACGCCGGGCACGAGCACGAGGCCGTCGGGGATGTCGGTCTCGCGCCACACCGTCCACTCGTGCTCGTGGCGCACATTGGCCGCCTCGAAGGACAGCGATCCGACATTGGCCCTGAGCACCACCGGCAGGATGTCGGCGATCGGGATGTCCGTGGTGTGCGGCCCGTGCCAGGAGCCCCAGCACAGGTGCAGGCGCACCTGCTCCTTGGGCAGGCCCTCGATCGCGTGGTTGAGCGCATCCACCCGGATCCGGGTGAAGTCCTGGTAGTCGGCCACGCTCGGCTCCGGATTGATCTGGTCCCAGTTCTCGGCCAGCGACGGGTCGTCGATCTGGAGCACCAGACCGGCGTCGACGATCGCCTTGTACTCCTCGCGGAGCACATCGGCCCAGGCCCAGATGTGCTCGTGCTCGCTCGCGTAGTACTGGTTGCCGACCCGGGCGGCGCTGCCGGGCGAGACCGCGGTGAGGAAGCCTTGCTCCCCCGGCCGCAGGGCGTCCTTGAGATGGCGGATGTCGGCGGCCACGGCCTCCTGGCCCTTGTAGCTCAGCGGCCCGGTGGTGGCCGGGAAGGCCGTCGCCGGCTTGCCGAGATTGATCGACTCGGCGTAGGCGTCGGCGAAGCGCGTCCAGTCGCGGCGGTCCGCGAAGGAGGTGAGCACGATGTGGCCCGGCGTGGACCGCGAGGGTGCCACGGTGAACGGATCGACAGCCGCCAGGGTGAGCCCGTTGACCCGCTGGAAGGAATAGGACCACCACGCGCCGTAGTCGACGGCGCTCGACATTGCCTTGCCGAACTCGCCGTCGCCGAGCAGCGTGATCCCGGCCCGGCGCTGGCGCTCCACCACATCGGCGACGGCGGCAGCCGTCAGCTCCTCGACCTCGGGGGTGGACTCCAGGGTGAAACCGTCGGGGCCGGTCGTCCTGGCCGCGTGGGCCGCGATCAGGGCAGGCGTGCGGGGCAGGCTTCCCGCGGTCGTGGTGGCAATGCTGGGCATCTGCTGCGTCTCCTCGTGTCCGGGTTCTCCGATTGTTCCCCCGCCCCCGGCGGCCGGGCCGAGCGGCGCTCGGTGAATCGTCCGGACGCCGCCAGGCTACGCCGGGCGAACAGCCTGGTCAGCTGACCGCCAGCGTCGCGTGCGCGCCCTTCTCGGCGAGACTCATCTCGTGGTTCACGATCGAGTAGTGCCCGGCGGCCGGCGGCACGAACTCCACGAAGCCGCCCTGCGCGGCGAGCAGCGGCAGGGTCTGGGCCCCGGCCGAGCCATCGGTCATCTGGTCGGACCTGCCGTCGCGGATCTGGTAGGCACCCTCGGTCCAGACCGTGTCGAACTGCGCCCCGACGACGTGGAACGCCCAGGACTCGTTCGGGCCCGCGTCCAGCACCCAGATGCGCACCCGCTGGCCGGCCCGGGCGGTCAGCGGATGGGCGTCGTACTGGAAGGGCATCCCGTTGAAGGCCATCAGATCGGGCATCGCCGTGGCCACCTTGGCTGCGTCGGCGGGCTGTGCCTCGGCGCCGAGATAGAGCTCGGACTGCACCAGCACGTACGACTGGTCGACCTGCGGGAGCCCGTCCGGCTCGATGACCACCGCGCCGAACATGCCGCTGGCGATGTGCTCCGACATCGGCGTCGTCGAGCAGTGGTACATCCACACACCCGCCTTCGTCGCCGTGAAGTCGTACTGGAGCGACTGCCCGGGAGAGATGGTGCGCATCGGGCTGTCCGGCGACAGCGAGCCGGCGTGGAAGTCGATCGAGTGCCCCATCGACCCCTGGTTCACCAGCGTGACGTGGAATTTGTCACCCACCCGGCCGTGCAGCACCGGGCCCGGGGTGCTGCCGTTGTAGGTCCACACCGTCCGGCTCACCCCGGAGGCGAGCTGCTGGGTGTGCTCGGTCACGGTCAGCGTGACATTGTGCTCGGTCGACGAGTCCAGCGCCGGCAGCTGGGCCGGATAGGGATCGGTGGTGGCCGCCTGGTCCTTGAGCTGGGCTGCGGTCGGCGTCGCGACGTCACCTGCGCCCGACGAGCTCGCACCCGAGGCAGCCGAGGCCGAACTCCCCGACGAACCGCCCTGCGCGACGATCTGCAGGCTCATTCCCATCTGCCGGTGACCCGCCAGTGAGCACCAGCCGTCCGTGTCCGACGAGATCACCCCGGCATCGAGGCTTCCCGACTCGCCGGGCGCGAGGGTGGCCAGGGACTTCCCGTTGGCCAGCACGAGGTCATGGCTCTGGGTGTCCTTGTTCACATAGTTGATGACGAGCCGGTTGCCGGCCGGCACCTCGATCCTGCTGGGGCTGAAACTCATTGCCTTGGCCTCGACGTCGACCTGGGTGGTCTGCCCGGTGGCCGCGACAGGTGCCTGGGAGCTCGTCGACGACGCGCCGTCGCCCTGGGAGGCGAGCCCGGGATTGACCAGCAGGACCGCCACGGTGACGCAGACCACCACGACCAGCCCGGTGATGAGCCCGGCAGTGCGGGAGATCGGATCGGCGTGCTCGCCCGGCAGCGGCACCGGGCCCACGGCGCCCCGGCGCCTACCAGGGCCGGTGGAAGTGGGGGCACCTCCCGGCTTGCCCGCAGCGCCGGAGCCGAGTGTGCCCTCAGCGCCGGAGCCGGACTCGGCCGAGTCGTCGGGGGTCTTGTTGTCAGTCATGAACGGTCCTTCGCAGTGTCATGGACGCGACCCTCGCCCTGGCCTGGTGCACCCCGGCCAGCGCGAAGAGGACGATGTCGATGCCGTAGCAGGCGAGTACGAGCAGCCACCACAGCAGGTGCAGGGTGGCGGAGTGGTCCGCGAGCACGATGAGCAACAGGGCGGTGTTGCGCACGCTGAACCGGACCGGCCATCCGGTCTCCAGCACGCCCATGCCCACCCGCAGGACGCTCGGCCCGCCGCCGATGACGACCGGCATGAGATAGGTGAGCGCGGCGACGAAGATCTGGGCAAGCCCCGCGGCGCCGAGCAGGGGCAGCCAGCCGAGGTCTGCGCTGCGCAGCGCCCTGGCATCGCGGGAGACGACGCTGTGCCAGATCACCGCGCCGAGACAGCCCAGCGTCCAGGCACCTCCCGCCGCCAGCGTCCAGGTCGCCACACTGCGCGGGGCCTTGGCGCGCGCGGCACGCACCAGCGGCACGAGGATGTCCACCGCGAGGGTGGCGCCGAAGATCGCCAGTCCGAGCCCGACCCCGGGCATGACGTCGAAGCAGGCAGCGGTCACGGCGACGAGCAGCCCGCCGGCCATCCAGCCCAGGCCGTGTGTCGCCCGCGAGACGGCGTCCGGATCCATCCGGGTGCGCATCATCGTCGGCCCGAGGGTGAGGATCGTGCCGGCCATCGAAAGACCGATCCAGCCCGCCACATTCGCCAACGCATGCGCGATCGTCAGCGGATCCTGCCATCTCACCAGCCAGGCCGCCGGATGCCGGGCCACCAGCGCCACCGCGGCGAAACCCGCCAGTATGCAGCCGAGCACGAGGAAGCCGGAGGCGGTGACGTAGTAGCGGATGACCACGGCGAAGCGAGTGGCCAGCGTGTGCCTGGCGGCGAGGACCATGTCCAGCCCGTGCCAGCAGATGACCACCGCGACCAGACCGGCACAGCTGGCAGCGGCCCAGGCGGTGCCCGTCCACATGGCGGCGAACAGGACGAGCAGCAGCACGTTGAAGGCGACGGCGCGGATGACATTGTTGCGCCCGGCGCGCGGGTCCTCTCCGGACAGGTGGAGCAGCGTCCGGGCGAAGTACCAGGACCACTGCAGGATGCTGTTGGCCAGCACGCCCAGCGTGACGACGTGGACCATCGTCCACAGCGGCACGGGCAGCACACCCCGGGTGAACAGGCCGATGACAAGGGTGACGAGGGCAGCGATCATCCAGAAGGTCGCAAAACGGTCGGCACGCACCCGGCGCACTGCCCTGTTCATCGTCGCCCCTTCCCCCGCGGGCGCCCGGTGCCCGAGCTCAGCACCAGGCCGAGGACGCAGCCGAGCAGGGCCAGCAGTGCCATGACGTCGAGGGCGCCGCCGAACTGCCACCCGCCGACGGCCTCGCGGAAACCGGCCAGGATTCGCACGACCAGCCCGACCTGGAGCATGATCCACACCGCCCACATGACCGGGTGGTAGGGCAGCTGGCGATGCACGATGGCCGGCACGATGACCGGGGCGTGGGCGAGGATCATCGACACCACGAAGCCCACCGTGATGGCATGGACGGTGAAGTCGTAGCGGTAACCCGAGTGGACCGGCCCGCCCGCCAGCCAGGAGAGCGAGGCGAAGAAGGCCCAGGCGTAGCCGCCGAGCATGCAGGCCGCCATCAGCTGGGCGGCACCGTGACCGTGGATGGTGCGTCGCGCGATGTCATGGCTGGCCAGGTCGATCACGAGGACGCCCAGCACGACGCCCAGGGCGGCATAGCCCAGCGCCGGGGTGAGCAGGGTGAGCGGCAGGGTGAGCACCACCAGCCCCGCCCAGCCCATGATCCGACGCTCGAGCCGGCCCCGGAAGGCGAGCCTGGCCAGGTCGAGCCGTTCGCCGCCGATGGTCAGCACGAGCAGGGCGGCCCACCACGGGAAGATCTGCGGAATCGCCAGGCCACGGGCCCACAGCGCGGCACCACCGGCCCCGGCAACCGCCCCGAGCATCTGGATGCCCAGCGCGGCACTGCTCTGGGCTCGCCACATGACGGCATAGATCACCAGCAGCAGGATGCAGGCGGCGCTCCAGGCCGCCCCGGCGAGGAGCTGACCGGGGATGGGAGCGCCGGCCACTCCCGCGATGAGCAGCAGGCCGCCCAGCACCCCGGCCGTCGGGGCTGCATAGGCCCAACCCGATGCCGGCGTGACCGCCCGCAGCGCGACCGCCCGCTCGAGGCAGATGAGTGTGGTGAGGAAGCCGTAGACCATGAGCGGCCCGTGCATCTGCGCGACGCCCGGGGCGTCCACCGGCGCCGGCAGTCCGAGCCGCAGCAGCGCCGCGTTGAGACCGGTGAGCAGCATGGCCGCCCCACCGGCGAGAAGGATCACGCGGTGGCGC